>NZ_JALNUM010000078.1:0-31069 GCF_026540795.1 Methylobacterium sp. GC_Met_2 | reverse complement strand
CACGCCGAGCCGGAGCGCGCGGTGCGCACCACCGCGCCGCACCGGCCGGGGCACGTCCGGCGCGTCGCCGTGCTGGGCGGCATCAGCATGCCCGAAGGCGCGTTGGTGCTGCAGGCCCTGGCCGCCGATGCGCGCGAGCGTGATCTGCCGTTGCGGTTCACAATCGCGGGCTACTGCGACCCGGCGCTGGAAGACGGCCTTGAGCGCGCCGGCGTCACGCAGACCGGACGCTACGCCACCGACGATCCGACCCTCGATCGGGAAGCGCGGGCGGCCCTTCAGATCGCCGAGACCGGCCGACATTGGGAGGACGACGAGACCTTCGATCTGGTCACGCAGGTCTCGGCGGATCTGATCCTGCTCCCGGCGATCTGGCCGGAGACCTATTCCGACGCGCTGACGCTGGCGTTGCGCACCGGCCTGCCGGTGGCGGCCTTCGACCTCGGCGCTGCGGCGGAAAGGCTGCGCACCGAGTCGGACGGCCACCTCCTGCCCTATGCCCTGGCCGACGACCCATCCGCCTGCAACGACCGCCTGCTGGCCATCCCGCTCCCGGGCCGGGCCCGCACCACCATCGAGGCCGCCACGTACGACGACCTGATGCGCGACTATTACGGTCGCGTGGCCTGACGCTGCCATCAAGCCCGACGCGCCTGTCCAACCTACTTTGGCCTATTTTATGGTCGAGTCAGGCCCGGCAACGCAGAGGTCGCGCCGATGTTCGCTGTCCCGACGGCTCAGACACAGAAGAGCCCGATCGAGTCCTATCTCCACGTCCTGTACGCGCTGATCCTGCGCGATATCCGCACGCGCTTCGGAGCCTCGCTCTGGGGTTACGGCGTGATCGTGCTCTGGCCATGCGTGCACGTCTTCGTGCTGATCGCGATCTACACCTTCCAAAAATTGCCGGCCCCACTGGGAGACGAGCGGGCGCTGTTTTTCGCCACCGGCGCAGTTCCGGTCCTAGTATTTCAGTACATCTCCCGTGAGGTGATGAAATCCGTTATGATTAATCGTCCGTTGACCTATTACCCTCAGGTCAAAATGTTCGATTTGATTTTCTCCCGTATTCTCGTTGAAATTGTCACGGGGTTCCTTGCTCTTCTGGTCGTCAGTTCCGTGCTGGTGGCCATCGGCGTCAATCTTATTCCGGCCCAGCCGCTGACGGCCGTAACTGGGTATCTGGCAGCCATTATTCTCGGCATCGGCGTTGGAACGATCAACGTCGCAATCATCGGCTTTTTCCCCGGCTGGATGATTGGTTATGCTCTCTTCAGCATCATTCTGTACATCTCAAGTGGGGTAATGTTCCTGCCGAGCTATATGCCCGAACAGCTCTATTATTGGATGAAGTTCAATCCGGCCATGCAATTGGCGGAGTGGGTGCGGTCAGCTTATTATCCGTATGCCGGCATCCAGGTCGATTACCTGTACGTCGTCATGTTTGGCCTGACGTCCGTAAGCATCGGCCTGTTCCTGATCAAACACGTCGTCAGCAAGATGCAGGCTTGATCCGACCACAGAGCCCTTCACCCGAGATACCGGGAGCCGCATCCGTCAGCGCCGCGATCGAATGTGGCTCCCGATCTTCGTTCTGAACCCGTGCTCTCGCGCTGATCCGGCTCGCGGAACCAGCCCGGACCGTATTGCCAAGCCGCCGGGGCGGGACGAAAGGCGGGGGCATCGCCCTCGACCTGCACTGGCTGGCGATCTCCAAGCGCCTGCAGCTGGTTCGCGCGGAAGCCCACTGGTCCGCGGACCTCGACTTCGTCGCCGTGCGCCTGAAGGCTCAGGCTGCCTTCTATGTGGCGAATTATCGCCCGAGCGCGGGGCCGGAACCGATCCGTCCCGCCGATGCGGCCAGGCTCGAAAAGGTGGTGCACCAGTATTCGATTCTCCGTGCGCACCTCGAGCAGCAGGTGAGGGCGCAGTGACGGCACCAGGCGGCGACGCTCGGCCCTATCCGGCTCCACGGGTCGCTCGCCCGCGCTCCCAGGTCCGCACTTGGCCTCATGCGCAAGGCCCGTCGTCGGGACCCGCCGCCAACTCGGCGTCGTAACGCTGGCTGACATACTGCGCGAGATTCCAATCGTCCTTCGAAGGCCGGAACACGAAGCGTTCCGACATCTCCGTCAGCACCAGATCGGGCCTCACCTGCGCGATATGATCGTAATCGAGCTGCGTACTCCAGATGAAGTGCACCTCGCGGAACGTCTCGGCCAGCATGATCGTCAGGCCGATCGGAGCGAAATTGGCATAGCTGTCGCCGAACAGCATGACGCGCCGGGGGTCGGTGGCCCGCGCGTTCCGATAGATCACGTGCGCCCCCGTATGGAGCGTTCCCGACAGGCCGCGCCGCTCCCGGTGTTCGACGATCGGGCTCGCATACACGCGGACCGCATCCCGCTGCAGAGCGTGCAGCATCGTCCCTTCGTACCGCGGGGGGTCGAAGGCCATCCCCAGATCGCCCGCCCAGCCCGCGTGATAGGTGGCGGGCCGCTCCTCGAAATCACGGACCGGCTCGGCGCCGATCGCCCCGCAGATCTCGCGATAGGCCAGCAGACGGCCGGCAAACGACAGGTGACTGTCGGTCCGATAGAAGAGATTCTGCATATCCCGCTGCTGTCGCATGGGTGCGATCAGATCGATCAGCGTCGCCCGCCATCGCAGGTTCCGACGGATATAGTTGACGAGGTTCATGCGCCGGAGCGGAAACAGCGTGTAGTAGGCATCCTCATGCAGGAGCCGGAAGGCGGGCGACAACCGCCAGTCGATGCGCAACCCGTCCAGCAGATGATCGTAGATCGTGATCTTCTCCGGCATCAGGATATGCTTGTAGGGGATGCCGAGCGCCCGCAAGCGTCGCTCGCGCTGGGCGACGATCAGACGCCAGTGGATCAGCAGAAACTGCGCTTCCGGCGACCGCACATATTGCGAGCTGACGTTGTTGGTCCCCTGCAGCAGGAAAAGCCAATCCCGCTTTCCGATATGGACCTCGACGGACGTCGCCATGAACCCAAGCTTGCTCGCGATCGAAGCGGGACCCGCAACCCGAACGGCGTCTTCGTGGTCCAGGCGCCTTGAGACCGGCTCCGTGACCACGCGTCGAACGGCAGCGCCATCAGCCGCCGCGTGAGCCGAAGGGTCGGCGCGGCCCCACGCTCCTCTAGAACCGTTCCCGATCGCGTTGCAATCGGAACGGTTCCGGGCCCTCGCGGTGCCCCGCCCGCCTGCGCCGAACCGGCATCCATCCCGGCGCAGCCGCGTGGCGACCGGATCGTCACATCCCGCGGCGACGCCGGTGCCTTTTGCGCTCGGCTTGGCGAAGTGGTAGGGCCGCCGAGCCTGGAGGGGACCGAGGAACGACGGTCCTGCTCGGGAGCGTCGCCGACGCTTCGAACGGATTGCGCCAAGACGGATTGCGACCCAGAGACGACTTAGAGCCTCACCGTGCGTTTCTTCATCGATCACGACGACGGCCATTCGATCCGGGGCTGGATCGTTCCGGACAATCAGCTCGCAATCAGCCGCGTCGTCGTGTCCGTCGCAGGGCGGCGCGTCGCGGAGGTCGCGGCGAGCCATATCGACGCGACGTTTCGGAACAACGGCTGGCACGCGACCGGTCAGTGCATCTTCATCGTGACAGAGGCCGAGGTGCCGGGCCTCGCGGCGCTGGAACAGCTCGAACTCTATGACGCGGACACCAACGCACTGGTGCATCGGCGCATTCCGGCCGACGGGAAGATCCACTGCCGCACCTGCCTGATCAACACCGGCATCGAACCGGAGTCGGTTCTGCAGAGCGCCATGTTCCCCCATTACGCGCGCAGCTACTTCGGCATGCACCGCATGTCCGACGAAATCCTGACCAGCATCTTCCTGAACCCGGTGCGCTCCCTCCTCCTGTCGGGTTCCCTCGTCATCCCGCGATACGAGAATTTCCTGACCCCGGATCTGATGGTCACGGCGCTCCTGGTGCAGGATCCGCACCTCGAAATGGCGACCCGCATGCACTGGCTGCAGGCGCGGGCCGACGATGCCGCCGATCCTGCGCGCAGCTGGCGCCTCGGGCCGCTGGCCGAAGCCGCAGCCTTCATCAAGGATTACGATCTGACCGACCCGAAGAGCCTCAAGCGCTTCTTCCGCATGATGCCGGAATCGGCCTACCGCCTGCTGTACAATCCCCTGACCCGCCAGCTGGGGACCCGCATGCCGGAGGATCGGCTGCACCCGGGCAATTCGATCGCGGCGATCGAGGTCCTGTCGCGGGTCGGCATCGTCGGGCACAAGACCCGCTTCCAGGCCTTTGCCCGCACGCTGTTCGACCAGCTCTACATCAATGCCCCGCTCCCGGTGCTGCCGGAGCCGCCCGCCGCGGTGCGCGACCTCGCACAGCAGTTGCGGAGCCTTCGCCCGGTGGAAGAGATGCTGGTCTTCGACGCCGCCATCTCCGATGCGGTCAAGGACATCGTCGACAAGCATTGGAACGCGTAGACAGGCAATCCACCCCCGCATCCGCACGCTCGACGCGGCAACACTCTGCTGCTTCGTAGACCTCAGCGTTGGAGCGGGGCATTGAGATCGTCTGGATTTCACGGCATCAGTCGCCCGAGACCGACCCAATCCGAGCCTTTGGAATCGCCGTGAGCAGCCTGAAATTCGGAACCAGCGGCCTGCGCGGGCTCGTGACGGATCTCGTCGGCGGGCCGAGCTATGCCTACGCCTCCGCGTTCTTCCGGTCGGTCCCCGCGGGCGACGACCGCCGCGCGGTGGTGATCGGGCGCGACCTGCGCGACAGCAGCGCGGGCATCGCCGCGACGGTGGCGAGCGCCGCGGCGGCGGCGGGGTTCACGGCGATCGATTGTGGCGCGCTGCCGACGCCGGCGCTCGCCCTCGAGGCGATGCGGCGCGGCGCCTGCGCCGTCATGGTCACGGGCAGCCACATCCCGGAGGACCGCAACGGCCTCAAGTTCTACCGGCCCGAGGGCGAGATCACCAAGGCCGACGAGATTGCGATCCTGGCGGCGCTCGAGGATGTGGCGGCAGGCGGTGCGGTGCCGGATGCCCCGCCGGCCACGCCCGAACCCGACGCGGTCGAGCGCTACCACCAGCGCTACGGCGCGGCCTTCGCGCCCGACATCCTGCAGGGCCTGCGCGTCGCGGTCTACCAGCAGAGTTCGGTCGCCCGCGACCTGCTGACCGACCTGCTCACCGGGTTCGGCGCGGCGGTGACGCCGATCGGCCGCTCCAGCACCTTCGTGCCGATCGACACCGAGGCCCACCGCCCGGAGGACATCGCCACCATCGCCGCGGTGATGGCGTCCGGCACCTACGACGCCCTGGTGACCACCGATGGCGACGCCGACCGGCCCCTGATCGCCGACGGGGCAGGGCGGATCCTGCGGGGGGACGTGCTCGGGCTGATCACGGCGCGGTTCCTCGGTGCCGACACGGTCGTGGTTCCGGTCACGGCCGGATCGGCGCTCGAACAGGCGGGCGGCTTCCGGCAGGTCCTGCGCACCCGGGTGGGCTCGCCCTTCGTCATCGCCGGCATGGAGCAGGCGAAGGCCGCCGGGGCCGAGATCGTGGTCGGATTCGAGGCCAATGGCGGCTTCCTGCTCGGATCGGACGTCACCCGCGACGGCCGGACCCTGCCCGCCCTGCCGACCCGGGACGCGATGCTGCCGATCCTGGCCACCCTCGCGGCGGCGCGTGCGGCCGGCACGTCCCTGGCGGACCTCGTGACGTCGCTCGATGCCGGCGAGATGGCGAGCGACCGGCTCCCCAACACCCCCTCCGAGCGGAGCAGCGCCTTCCTGGGACGGCTCGGCGATGCCGGCTTCCGCGGCGCCTTCCTGAAGCCGATCGGCGTGCCGCAGGATGTCGACCAGCAGGACGGCGTCCGGATCGGGCTCGACGGCGGACGCGCGATCCATTTCCGGGCCTCGGGCAACGCCCCGGAGTTGCGCTGTTACGCCGAGGCGAAATCGGCGCATGAGGCCCAGGACCTCGTCCGCTGGGGGCTCGGGGCCGCCGCCGCCGCCATGGCGGACTAAACAGATTTGCGTTGGTAAGCCAACGCTTCATCGGCTTAGATCTTTGTTTCATCGCAGGTTTCGGTCGCAAAACCGGTGGCCACTTTTGCGAAACCTGCTTAGCTGGGCCACGAGACGGGTTTCCAAAGGGCTCGCCCTTTGGCGGGGTGTCGGGGCGGCAACCGACATCGGGCTTTGCCGGACAATCGGGCTTTGCCCGACGATCGGGCTTCGCCCGACAGCAGGGCGTGGGCAGCCGTCGATCAAGACGTCCTCGGACCGTCCCCCATCGCCGCTCCGGCATAGCCCGACCGGTAGATCTGTTTCAGAAACGCGATGAGGGCCCGGGTCTTGGCCGGCACGAAGGCCCGGCTCGGATAGACCGCGAAGATCCCCGCCGAGGCCGCCGCCGTGTAGGCCGGCAGCACCACCTCCAGCGAGCCGTCGCGCAGCTCGGCGTGGACGTCCCAGGTGGACCGCAGCGCGATCCCGAGGCCGCCGAGCACCGCCTCCCGCACCACCTCGTTGGAATGGGTCCGCAGGGGGCCGGACGCGCCCACCGTGCAGGGCCCCTCCGGCCCGACCAGCCGCCACGGGTTCTGGTTCTCCGTGGCGAGGCAGACATGCCCGCGCAGATCCTCGAGGGTTTTCGGCCGCCCCGCCGCGTCGAGGTAACCCGGTCGCGCGCACAAAACCCGGCGCACCGGGGCGAGCCGCACCGCCGTGAGCCCGGAACTCTCCAGCGCGCCGACCCGGATCGCGAGGTCGTACCCACGCTCCACGATCGATTCGAAATCGTCGCTCAGCTCCAGGTTGAGCACGAGGTCGGGATGCAGGGCGAAGAAGGCCCGCAGATGCGGGACGATGTGCAGCCGCCCGAAGGAGCTCGGCGCCGTCACCCGCAGGGTCCCCCGGGCCCGGCTCGCGTTCTGCGACACGAGGCTCTCGGCCTCCGCGATCGCGTCGACGATCGGGGCGATCCGCTGGAAGAACGCCTCGCCGACATCGGTCGGGGCGACCCGGCGCGTCGTCCGGTGCAGCAGGCGCACGGCCAGCCGTTCCTCCAGCCGCTTCAGCCGCTTCGACACCACCGCCACCGACAGGCCGAGTTCCGATCCGGCCTGAGTCAGGCTGCCGGTGCGGACCACCCGGGCGAAGATCTCCAGGTCGCTCTGATCGTGCATTCTCAACGCTGCGGAAAGAATCAAATCCGTTTTGCTGCCTTTTTCGCAGGTGCCAACGGGTCTATCTCGAAAACCTCAAAAAAATTTGGCCCGCCGTTCGAATTTTTCTGACGGCCGGCGCCCTTTGCTCGCGCCCCTTGCCTACGCCCCTTGCCTACGCCCCTTGCCCGCGCCCCTCGCCCAGGAGACAGCCATGTCGAATCTCGTCGTCGCCGAGGACCTCCGCGTCTTCCTGGCCGAGGAGGCGCTGCCCGGAACGGGGATCTCGGCCGAATCCTTCTGGTCGGGTTTCGCCGCGATCGTGCGGGATCTCGCGCCGCGCAACCGGGCGTTGCTCGACCGGCGCGACGGCCTTCAGGCCGACATCGATTCCTGGCACCGCGACCATCGCGGCCAACCGCACGATCCGGCCGCCTACGCGGCCTATCTGACCCGAATCGGCTACCTCCAGCCTGAGCCCGGGGCCGTCCGCGTGACCACCGAGAACGTGGACGCGGAGATCGCCGACATCGCCGGCCCGCAGCTCGTGGTGCCGATCTCGAACGCCCGCTACGCGCTCAACGCCGCCAACGCCCGCTGGGGCAGCCTCTACGACGCCCTCTACGGCACCGACGCGATTCCGCAGGACGGCGACCGCGCGCCCGGCAAAGGCTTCAACCCGGCCCGCGGCGCCGCCGTGGTCACCCGGACCAAGGCGTTCCTCGACGCGACAGCACCGCTCAGCGTCGGCTCCTGGGCGGATGCCGTGGGCTTTTCGGTGGCCGGCGGGCGCCTCGCGGTCGACCTCGGCGCGGGCCGCAGCGCCGGCTTGACCGGCACGGCCGCCTTCGCGGGCTTCACCGGGGATGCCGCGGCGCCGACCGCGCTGCTGCTGCGCCACAACGGCCTGCACGTCGAGATCGTCCTCGACCGGACGAGCCCGATCGGCCGCACCGACCCGGCCGGCATCGCCGATGTGGTGCTGGAATCCGCCCTCTCGACCATCATGGACATGGAGGATTCGGTCGCCGCCGTGGATTCGGCCGACAAGGTCGCGGTCTACCGGAGCTGGCTCGGCCTGATGCGCGGCGACCTCGTCGCCCACCTGTCCAAGGGCGGCCGCACCGTCGAGCGGCGGCTCGCGGAAGACCGTACCTACACGGCCCCCGATGGCGGCAGCCTGACCCTGCCGGGACGCGCGCTGATGCTGGTCCGGCATGTCGGCCACCACATGGTCACGGACGCCGTCACCCTCGACGGCGCCGAGATCCCGGAGACGATCCTCGACGCGGCGGTGACCGCGCTGATCGCCCGGCACGATCTCGACGGCCCCCGGCGCAACAGCCGGACCGGCTCGGCCTACATGGTCAAGCCGAAGCTGCACGGGCCGGAGGAGGTCGCCTTCGCGGTGGAGCTGTTCGGCCGGGTCGAGGCGCTGGTCGGGCTGGCGCCGCGGACCCTCAAGATCGGCGTGATGGACGAGGAGCGGCGCACGACGCTCAACCTCAAGGCGGCGATCGCGGCGGCCTCCGACCGGCTGTTCTTCATCAACACCGGCTTCCTCGACCGGACCGGGGACGAGATCCACACCGCGCTCGAGGCCGGCCCCGTGGTTCGCAAGGACGCCATGAAGGCCACCGCCTGGATCCAGGCCTACGAGGACGGCAATGTCGATGCCGGCCTCGCCTGCGGCCTGCCGGGCCACGCGCAGATCGGCAAGGGCATGTGGGCCGCCCCCGACCGGATGGCCGCGATGCTCGACGCCAAGGGCGCCCATCCCGAGGCCGGCGCCAACACCGCCTGGGTCCCGTCTCCCACCGCAGCGACGCTGCACGCGCTGCACTACCATCAGGTCGATGTCCGGGCCCGCCAGGCGGCGCTGTCCGGCCGGGCGCCCGCGACCCGGGATGCCATGCTGACCCTGCCGCTGGCCGAGGGTCCGTTCACGCCGGAGGCGGTGCGGGAGGAGCTCGACAACAACTGCCAGGGGATCCTGGGCTACGTGGTCCGCTGGATCGACCAGGGCGTCGGCTGCTCGAAGGTGCCCGACATCCACGAGGTCGGCCTGATGGAGGACCGCGCCACCCTGCGGATCTCCAGCCAGCACATCGCCAACTGGCTGCGCCACGGGATCGTCGATCGCGATCGGGTCGAGGAAGCGCTCCGGCGGATGGCCGGCGTGGTCGATCGCCAGAACGCGGGCGACCCGGCCTACCGGCCGATGGCGCCGGCCTTCGACGGGCCGGCCTTCCGGGCCGCGCAGGCCCTGATCTTCGAGGGCGCCAGCCAGCCGAACGGCTACACGGAGTTCGTGCTGCACCGGTTCCGGCGGGAGGCCAAGGCTGCAGCCTGATCCGGTTGAGCTCTGACCATCGAAGGTCACGGATTCAAAAGGTCCGTGATCTTTTGCGGGTGCAGGGCGGCGCCCTGCCGTCGGGCTTTGCCCGATTGTCGGGCTTTGCCCGATTGTCGGGCTTTGCCCGATTGTCGGGCTTTGCCCTGACGGCCCACCAGAGGGCTGAAGCCCTTTGGAATCCTCGACCAACGGCCACCTTCAGCGGCGCTTGCGCGTCATCACGTAGACGAGGAGATTCGCCACCGCGCGGTAGAATTCCGCCGGGATGGTCTGGTTGATCTCCACGTGGTCGTACATCGCGCGCGTCAGGGCCTTGTCGATCACCACCTCGATCCGGTTCTTCTCGGCGATCTCGCGAATGCGCAAGGCGATCAGGTCCGTGCCCTTGGCCAGCACCATCGGGGCGTCGTTCTCCTTCTGATCGTAGCGCAGCGCAATGGCATAATGCGTCGGGTTGGCCAGGATCATCGTGGCGCGGGGCACCGCGGCCATCATCTGCCGGCGCAGACGGTCCTTCGCCAGAGAGCGCATCTTCGCCTTGACCAGCGGATCGCCCTCCGTCTGCTTGAATTCGTCCTTGAGCTCCTGCTTCGACATCCGCAGGTCGCGCTGCCATCGCACCCGGGTCCAGACCAGGTCGCCCGCCACCAGGGCGATCGTGGCCACGCTCACCGCCGAGACGAGGCGGACCGACAGGGACAACAGGAATTCGGGCAGCCCGATCGGATCCATAAACATGACATTCACGATCTCGTGCCGGTCGGCGCTCAACACCATGAACGACATGCTGCCGATCGCCAGAAACTTGAAGAGACTTTTTACGAACTCGATCACGCCCTGGATGCTGCACATCCGCCCCCAGCCGCTGACGGGCGAGATGCGGGACCATTTCGGCTGGATGCGATCGAGCACGATCTGAGGCACGTTCTGGAAGACCGAGGCCGCGATCCCGGCGACGAGCAGCATCACCAGGATCGGTACCAGGAAACGCCCCATCTCGATCGACAGGGCGGTGACGAGGTGCATGGCGTCCGAGCTGGTTTCCACCCGGAAGTTGTTCGGTTGCTCGAAGAGCAGGGCCAGCCGGCGCATGAGCGGGGCGGTCTGGTCCCGGGCCACGAACACCAGGAAGAGCAGCAGCCCCAGGATCGAGACGAAGATCGGCGCCTCCCTGGAGAACGGAATGTTCCCCTGCGCGATCGCGTCGCTGATCTTCTTGTCGCTCGCAGCCTCGGTCTTGCTCTCCTTGTCGTCGTCGGCCATCGCGGCAGCTCAATCTCGGGTGCTTACCCCGGAGGGCGCGGCCGGTTCGTCGGGGGAGGGATGGGCGGAGGGGCGAGCGCGTACGGACCTAGCGGATGTAGGTGTCTTCCGAATCGGACGCGTTGAGCTCGATCTCGCCGCGGGACGCCATCTCCAGGGCTTGATCGGTGATCGAGCGCCGGGCCTCGAGCACGTCGCGCTGGGAGGCGGGTTCGCCACCATCCAGTTCGTGCTCGACGAGGCGCCGGGCGCGGGCGGTCAAACCACTGAGCACCACGCTGCGCAATTGCGGTGGCGTGCCCTTGAGCGCGAGAATGACCTTCTCGTGCGGGATTTGATCGAACAGGGCCGTGCGCGCCCGCGGCGTCATGTTGATGATGTCGTCGAAGGTGAACAGCAGGCTCTTGAGGATCTCGGCGGATTTCGGCCGCGACTGCGAGAGGTTGTCGAGGACCTCCTCCATGCTCTGGCGCTCCATCTTGTTGATGATGTCCGCCATCCGCGAATGGGTATCCGCCGCGGCGTTGCGCGCCAGATTGATCATGAACTCCTCGTGGATCGTCTGCTCGATCATCTTCATGGTCGCGTCGACGATCGGCTTGAACGTCAGCATCCGCCGCATGACGCCGTTGCGCAGAGGGGCCGAAAGCTGGGCCATCACCTTGGCGGCGCAGGCCGGCTTGACCTTCGACAGAACCAGCGCAATCGTCTGCGGGTGCTCCTTCATGAGGTAAGAGGCGAGGGCCGCCTCCGACCCGTTCGAGATCCGGTCCCAGATCGTGCGCTCGCCCGCCCCGAGCACATCGGTCATGAGCTCGGCGATCTGCTCCGGCGGCAGAACCCCCTCCAGGAGCTTCTCCATCTCCCGCGCCGTCCCGATCAGGTTGGCACCGTCGGCGAAGAGGAGGGCGACCTGCTCGATCAGCAGTTCGAGTTGATCCCGCGGCACCGGCCCGAGCTGCGCCACGGCGCGCGTGATCTGCTTCAACTCTGCCGAGTCGAAATACTTGACCAGCCGACTGGAGGTGGCCTTGTTCATCGAGATGAGGACGGCGGCGACCTCTTCGGACGGCGTCAGGACCCTGACGCCCGGCTTGGACACGGGACCTGCGGCCATGGCAATGGATCCTGTCAGCCGTTGGCTTCGGCCGGGGCGGACCCGACGATTTCGGTGAGGGACACGCCGAAGCGCGAATTGTCGTCCTCGACCACGACGACCTCGCCCCGGGCGATGACGCGCCCGTTCACCACGACGTCGACAGGCTCGCCGACCCGGTGATCGAGGGGGACGATCGCACCGCGCCCCAGCTTCATCAGGTTGGCGACCGGCATCGTCGCCGAGCCGAGGACCACCTGCATCAGGACCGGGATCCGCAGGATCGAATCGAGGTTGCGGCCGCCGCCGAGGCGCTCGCCCTGCGCCTGCTGCTCGGCGGCATGGGCCTCGATCTTCGCGAACAGACCCTCGCTGCGGCCGGTTCCCGAATCGACATCCGGCTGGTCTGGGGGCGGTGACATCGAGCACTCCTTGAGATGGGGGCAGCCGCGCGGGCAAGGGGAGGGCGCCGGGGCGCCAACCTCAGGCGCCGGTCAGGCCGGTTCCGGTGAGGCCAGTGCCGGCAAAGCCGGTTCCGGCAAGGCCGGTGCCGGCAAGGCCGGTGCCGATCGCCGGCTCCTGGTCCGCCGCGGCGGATTGCGCCGCGTTCGTCAGCCTGAGCCGCTCGGCCTTGAGTTCGTCGAGGGCCGCCTTCGCGGATTCGATCTCGCGGCTCAGGTCTTCCAGCACCATTCGGCCGTCCTGCGCGAAGGATTGGACGGCGTTGCTGGCGCCGACCAGGGCGGTGGCGCTCCAATCGACCATGTCGCGATACTGCGCATGGTACCGGTCCAGGCGCTTCAGCCGCATGTACATCGGTACGAGGCAGGCGGTCGTCGCGACCAGCGCCGCGAAGAGCAGGGCCTCAGCGGGCGAGAACATCGTCGATAAACTCCTGGTCCTGATCGATGAAGCGGTCCACGCGCAGGACGATGCCGCCATCCGCCTGCCCGACGTCGCACCAGAACAGATCGCGGTTGTTGCCGACGAGCTTGGCGCGGCTGCGTGGCGTGGCCCGAAGCTCCAGCACTTGGCCGACCTTCAGGTCGGCGATCTCGCCCAGGGTCAGGGGCCGCTCTTCCAGGATCGCCTTCAGCGTCACCGGGGTCTTCTGCACCTCGCCGGCGATCTGCTTGGTCCACTTGGAATCCCGGGCCGAGGTCTCACCGACCAGGATCCGCGCCAGGCTCTGGCGCAACGGGTTGAGGACGGATTGCGGGATGATGATGAACATCTCGCCGCCGCGGTTGAGCGCCTGCAGCAGGAAGCTCGCCACCACCGCCTGGTTGTTCCGGCGGCCGATGACCGCAAAATCCATCCGCAGCTCCGTCCGCTCCAGCCTGAACGGCGTATCGGCCACCAGCGAGAAAGCGGTCTGCATCGCCTTGCCGATCTGATCGAACAGACGCTGGGCGATCCGCATCTCGATGCTCGAGAAGGACCGCTCCTCGTCCAGCGGCGGCTCGGAGCCATCGGAGCCGAGCATGACCTCCACCATGGTGAAGATGAAGTCCCGGTCGAAGCCGACCAGCACGTGGCTGTCCCATTCGGCCGCGTGGAAGATGCCGGCGATCGCGTTCGACTCGTAGGGTTCGAGGATGTCGCCGAAGCGCTGGCTGTCGACGTTGCTCAGCGAGAAATAGACCGGGGACGCGGCGAAATGCCGGAGCTGGTCCGCGCAGGCGGTCGCGACCCTGTCCAGGATCACGTGCAGCATCGGCAGGCGGTCGAGGGAGAGGCCGGCCGCGTCCAGCAGCCGGTCGCGGATGTCGGCGGCGGCCTGTTGCTTGTCCATGGTCAAGCCGCCTCGCGCGCGACATCACCGCCGCCGCGCGACCCGCCCGTGATCGTCGCCTGCTCGACCTCGTCGATCGTCGGCCGGTAGCCGGCCGTGATCGCCTTGCGGCCGTGCTCGACGGCGATCTGCGGCAGGGCGCCGTTCATGTAAGCCAACAGAGTCTGCTTCACGATGATGTAGACTCGCGCCTGCGACTCTCGGACAACTTTGATCTTGGTGGCGACCGGCCCGATCAGTCCGTAGGACACGAAGATGCCGGTGAAGGTGCCCACCAGGGCCGAGCCGATCAGGCCGCCCAGCAGGGCCGGGGACTGGTCGAGCGCGCCCATCGCCTTCACGATGCCGAGGATCGCCGCGACGATGCCCAGCGCCGGCAATCCGTCGGCCATGCCGGTCATCGCGTTGTAGACCTTCAGCTTGTCGCCGCGGTGGGTGGCGATCTCCTCCTCCATCAGCGCCTCGATCTCGTAGGAGCGCGCGTTGCCGATGAGGATGAGGCGCACGTAGTCGCAGATGAACAGCTGCAACTCCGGATCGCGCGTCACCTTCGGATACGCCTTGAAGATCTCGGAATTCGCCGGATCCTCCAGGTGCGCCTCTACCTCGTTGCGGGGCTTGGAGCGCAACTCCCGGGTCAGGGCGAACATGAGGCCGAGCAGCTGGAGGTAATCCTCCTTCTTGGGGATCCGGTTGAGCGCCGCATCCATGATCGCGTTGCCCGTGCCCAGGACCACCTTGGTCGAATTGGCGACGACATAGGCCCCGATGGATGCCCCCCCGAGGATGATGAACTCGAAGGGCTGCCAGATCACCGTGAGGTGGCCGCCCATGGCCGCGAAGCCGCCGCCCACGCAGACGACCGCGATCAGCAAGCCGATGATGATACTCACACGTGGTGTCCTCAAACCCGGGCCGTCAGAAATCGGCTCGTAGTGCGCCATGCTTGCGCAAGGCTGGAGCAGCATCTCCAGCACGACGCACATTCCGTCTTTCGATCCAGGTCAGTTTCTGTCAAGATGACCCTAGATGTATTCGCCATACCGCTAGATGAAGGGTCCGCGACATGTTTTCGACCTTCACGAGTTACAAAATTTTAACTGCTGACTACTCATCGTCAGTGACTAGAAAAGCGTCTGAGCCGACGACCAAGAAAGACATTCAGTATTTTCAGGACAACATCGGCAAGGTCAGGACGATCGACGACTTCCTCGGCAATCAGCGTCTCTACACCTTCGCCATGAAGGCCTACGGGCTGGAAGACGCGATTCCCAACAAGGGCTTCATGCGGAAGGTCCTGCTGGGCGAGGCCGACGCCAACGGGCGCGTCCTGGTCAACCAGCTGCAGGATGCCCGTTACCAGGATTTCGCCGCGGCGTTCAATTTCAGGGCGTATGGCGATGACCCGGCCCAGCCGATGAAGCTGGACGACGAGACACGAGCCCTGCTCGACCAGTTCGGCGGGATCAAGACCGTGCGGCAGAAACGCAATGAATACGACGTCGAGACTGAAAATACAGTCGAATATGCCTACAAGATGGCACAGTACATCGAAACACCAGAGGATATTGCTGCCGATTCCAAGCTGTCAGCCTTCGTCCGGACGGCCGTCGGCCTGCCACCGGCCTCGGACGACGACGACGCCTACACGCAGGCCCGGCAGATCGAGGGTAAGTTCGACGCGATGAAGTTCCAGGATCCCGGAGCGATGGTCGACGTGATCGATCACTACCGGGCGGCCCGCCTGGATGGCCGCAAGGCCATCATCGACCCCTATTACCGGCCGGCCGGCACCTACGCGGCGTCGGACGCGGAAATCGGGAAGCTGACGGATTATGCCCGGGTCAAGCTCAAGGCGGCGCATTCCGCGGCGGACATCGTCAAGGACCCGA
The DNA here is from genome assembly GCF_026540795.1 of Methylobacterium sp. GC_Met_2. Taxonomy (NCBI): domain Bacteria; kingdom Pseudomonadati; phylum Pseudomonadota; class Alphaproteobacteria; order Hyphomicrobiales; family Methylobacteriaceae; genus Methylobacterium; species Methylobacterium sp. GC_Met_2. The sequence continues at coordinate 15,469 of NZ_JALNUM010000078.1, read as the reverse complement.
TCCTGACTAATGTCGTCGCGAACGTGCTGGGCCTTCCCGCCGACCTGACATCGCGCAAGTCCGAGGATCAGGCCAAGCTGATCAGCCAGAAGCTCGACGTCGCAAGCCTTCAGGATCCCAAGAAGCTCAACGGCCTCCTCGACAAGTTCACGGCCCTGCGTGACGACGCACGCACCGCGACGGTCAATTCCTATCTCCAGCAGTCGATGGAGAACGATGCCGGCGCCGAGAACGAGGGCACGCGGCTCGCCCTGTATTTCCGGCGCAAGGTCGGCAGCGTCAAATCCGCCTACGGCCTGCTGGCCGATCCGGCCCTGGCCGAAGTCGTGCGGACGGCGATCGGCCTGGCCCCGGAAGCCGCCAAGAGCAGCATCGACACGCAGGCCCGACTGGTCGAGCGCAAGGTCGACCTGAGCAGCCTCCGGGATCCGGCCAAGCTCGATCAGTTCATCAAGCGCTTCACCCTGTTGTGGGATTCCAAGAACAACGCGTCCCCCGAGCCGGCGTTCGCATTGCTGACCAACTCCGTTTCCGCGCTCGATTCGGACGTGCTGCTCAGCCTGCAGAACATCCGCGGAGGCTTCTGACATGCAATCGTCGCTCTACGTCTCGCTATCGGCCCAGCTGGCGCTCGAGCAGCGCCTGAACACGGTGGCGACCAACGTCGCCAATCTGGGGACAGCGGGCTACCGCGCCGAGGAGGTGAAGTTCGGGACGGTCCTGTCGCAGGCGGGCAAGCGCGAGGTCGCCTTCGCGACGCCGGGGGACACCTTCCTGTCGCGCCGGGGCGGCCCCCTGACCAAGACCGATTCGCCCCTCGATGTCGGACTCAACGGCGACGGCTGGCTGGCGGTCCGGGGGGCTCAGGGCACGGTCTATACCCGGGACGGCCGCATGCAGATCTCGCCGGCGGGGGATCTGCAGGATCTCAGCGGGCGGCCGATCCTGGATCCGGGCGGGTCGCCGCTTACGGTGGATCCGGAGGGGCCGCCGATCACGATCGGCCTGGACGGGATCGTCACCCAGGGGGTCAACCAGATCGGCGCGCTCGGCGTGTTCCGCCTCGACCCGGCCGCGACGCTGACCCGCGTCGCCGGCGGCGCGGTGGCGTCGGACCGGCCGGGGGTGCCGATCCTCGACTTCAACCAGCGCGGCGAGACCACGGTCCGGGTGCAGCAGGGCTTCCAGGAGGGCGCGAACGTCAATCCGGTGATGGAGATGGCGCGGATGATCGAACTCACCCGCACCTTCCAGAGCGCGGCCGCGGCGGTGTCGGAGTCGGAAGCCTCGCTGCAGGACGCGATCCGCGGGATCGTCGGGTCGGGCTCGTAGCCGGCCGGACCGGCGTCGAGGGTTTGCGGGGATCGCCATGAACGCGCTGGATCGCCTCGCCGAGGGCCTGGAGGACCGGGACGAGCATCCCCTCGTCCGGGTCGGCGGCGCCGTGCGGGAGATCGGGTTCGGCCATTGCCGGATCCGCATCGCCACGCCGCTGCTGCGGCTCGGCGACCGGATGCGGATCGAGGCGGCGGGGCGACCGCTGGACGGGGAGGTGGTGCGGATCGACGAGGACGGCGTGATCCTCAAGCCGTTCGAGGGCCGGATCGAGGCGGGCCTTGGCGCGCCAGCCTACCGGATGGCGACCGCGGCGCCCCGGCCCTGCGAGGGCTGGAAGGACCGGGTCATCAACGCGCTGGGGCAGCCGATCGACGGGAAGGGCCCGCTGCCCCGGGGCGAGCGCGCCATGCCGCTCGATGCCGACCCGCCGCCGGCCATGCGCCGGGGCCGGGTGGACCAGCCGCTGCGGACCGGAGTTCGGGCCATCGACCTGTTCACGCCCCTCTGCGCGGCCCAGCGCATCGGCATCTTCGCCGGATCGGGCGTCGGCAAGTCGACGCTGCTGTCGATGCTGGCCCGCTGCGCCGGCTTCGATGCCGTCGTGGTCGCCCTGGTGGGCGAGCGCGGGCGCGAGGTGCGGGAATTCCTGGAGGGTCCGATCCTGGAGAGCCGGCCGCGCGCGGTGGTGGTGGTGGCGACCGGCGACGAGAGCCCGATGATGCGGCGGCAGGCCCCGAAGCTCGCAGTCGCGGTTGCGGAGTATTTTCGGGATCAGGGCCAGTCGGTGCTGCTCGTGGTCGATTCGGTGACCCGATTCGCCCACGCGGCCCGGGAGGTCGCGCTGGCGGCGGGCGAGCCGCCGGTGGCGCGGGGCTACCCGCCGAGCGTGTTCGGTGATCTGCCGCGCCTGCTGGAGCGGGCGGGGCCGGGCCTGGAGGGCGGGGGCGCGATCACCGGCATCTTTTCGGTGCTGATCGACGGCGACGACCACAACGATCCCGTGGCCGACAGCATCCGCGGGACACTGGACGGGCACATCGTCCTCGACCGGGCGATCGCCGACCAGGGCCGCTACCCGGCGATCAACCTGCTCGGCTCGATCTCGCGCCTCGCCGATCTGGTCTGGACGCCGCAGCAACGGGAATTGGTGCGCACGCTCAAGGGCATGATCGCCCGCTTCGAGGATTCCCGGGATCTACGCCTGATGGGCGGCTACACCGCGGGAACCGACCCCGAGCTCGACCAGGCGGTGGCGCTGATACCAAAGATCTACGCCGCGCTGCGGCAGGATCCAAGCGAGCCGGAGAGCTACGACGCCTTCCTGGATCTGGCCAACGCCCTGCGGGGCTGAGGCGCATGGCGGGGAAAGCCTCGCGCAAGCGAGTCCTGATCTGAGTTTAAACAAGGTCTTTTGACGAGGAGTTCTGACCATGGGTCTGTATGGTGTGCTGAACGCCGGCGTGTCCGGAATGAACGCGCAGACGAACCGGCTGGGCGTTGTGGCAGACAACATCCAGAATCAGAACACGGTCGGCTACAAGCGGGGGAACACGCAATTCACCTCCATGCTGACCGATTCGAACGCGGGCTCGTACAATGCCGGCTCGGTCAGCACCACCGTGCGGTACGGGATCGGCGGCCTCAACAATCAAGGTACGACGCAGCAGACGACCTCCAGCACCGATCTGGCGATCCAGGGGGAGGGATTCTTCATCGTCAATGATCGGGGCGGCACCCCGCATCTCACCCGGGCGGGCAATTACGTCGTCGATGGACCGACGGGCAACATGGTGAACGCCGCCGGCATGACGCTGCAGGGCTACAGCCTCGCCAACGGCGATCCGAAGGTGTCGCTGAACAGTTTCGACGGGCTCGTGCCGGTCAACATCTCGAACCTGGCGGGCAAGACGACGCCTTCGACGGCCGGAACGCTGGCAGGTAATCTCAACATCGGCGCCCCGATCGGTGGGTCGGTCAGTAATAGGAATTACGCGAAGACCTATTCGCTGACGACGTACGACAATGCTGGTCGCTCATCCATGGTCGATCTCTACTACCAGAAGAGCGCAGACGGTGAGTGGCAGGCCGCGGCTTACGATCGAACGACGGGTCAACAGCTCGGCAACACAGTAACGATGACATTCGACAGCTTTGGCAAGCCGACTGGGACCCCACCGAAACTGACCTGGACCGTTCCAAACGGCCAGCCCTTTACCCTCGACCTGTCTTCGATCACCCAAAACGCCGGCAAGTACAGCATGGAGACGACCGCCATCGACGGCAACGCGCCGAGCGCTGTGAAGAGCGTGGATGTGGCCACGGATGGAACGATCTACGCGATCTTCGAGGACGGCTCTCGCTACGCGGCTTACAAGATTCCCCTGGCGACGGTTGCGAGCCCGGACAACCTCACCCCGCGCGCGGGAAACATCTACGATATCAGCAGCACGTCCGGACTAGCGCGCACAGGCTTCGCCAACATCGGCGGCCGCGGTTCGATCCTCGGCAGCAGGCTGGAGCAGTCCACGGTCGACCTGGGCGACGAACTGGCAACCATGATCGCCTCGCAGACCAGCTACGGCGCCAACTCGAAAGTGTTTCAAACTGGCACCGAGATGCTTGAAACCCTGGTCAACCTGAAGCGCTGATCCGATATCTAGAGGATACGCGCAATGAGTCTTTCCGTTGCCTTGAATACCGCGCGCGGCGCCCTGTCGGCGAACGGGTTGCAGACCGACACCGTGTCCCGCAACGTCGCGGGAGTCGGCGACGCGGCCTATTCGCGCAAGGTTGCATCGCTGGTTACGACGGACGGGCCCGTCCGGGTCGTCGTCAACCGGGTCAGCAACACGGCCCTGTTCGACAAGATGATCAACAGCACATCGGATCTGGCTGGGCGCAAGGCGATCCTCGACGCCTTGAAGCACCTGGAGCAGACGGTTGGCGACACGGAGGCGGACAGTTCCGTGGCTGCCAAGACCAGCACCCTGAACCAGGCGCTGAGCAACGCCGCGAACCAGCCCAACGACCAGAACCTCGCCAAGGCCGCCGTTGCAGCCGCGAAGGATCTGGCCCGGACGCTGAACGTAGCGAGCGCCACGGTCCAGTCCGTGCGTAAGGACGCGGACGACGAGATCAACAATTCCGTCCAGACGATCAACGACCTGCTGACACAGTTCGACAAGGCCAACCGGGCCGTGATGAGCGGGACGGTCACCGGGGCCGATATCAGCGATGCGCTGGACAACCGCGACAAGGTCCTCGCGCAGTTATCGGAGGAACTCGGCATCACCACGGTGGTCCGGGCCAACAACGACATGGCGATCTACGCCGACAACGGCTCGCCGCTGTTCGACAAGACCGCCCGGTCGGTGACGTTCCAGCCGACCTCGGCCTTCGCGCCGGGGACGACGGGCAACGCGGTGTTCATCGACGGCGTGCAGGTCACCGGCAACAAGTCGCTGATGCCGCTCCAGGCCGGGCGCATCGTCGGGCAGATGACGGTGCGCGACGAAGTCACCGTCACCTATCAGAAGCAGCTCGACGCGCTCGCTAGTGGGTTGATCAGCGTCTTCGCCGAGACCAACAAGACCGATACGGCCAAGCCAGCCCTGGCGGGTCTTCTGACCTATACCGGCGGGCCGACCCTGCCGGCGGCGGGCACAGTCGGTCTTTCAGCCAGCATCCGGGTAAATGCGGCGGCCGATCCGGAACAGGGCGGCGACCCGTTCACCGTGCGCGACGGCGGTATGAACGGGACGGATTACCAGTACAATACGTCGGCCGACGCCGCCTTCTCGGATCATCTGCGCGCGCTCCAGGCGTCGTTCCGGGCGGATCAGTCGTTTCCACCCGATTCGGAGTTGCCGAAGCCGGCGTCGGTGATGACGGCCGCCCAGGCGTCGGCGAGTTGGCTGGAGGCCGCCCGCAAGGCCGCCTCGGCGCAGGTCGACACCGAATCGGCCATCCTGAGCCGCACCTCCACGGCCCTCTCGAACGCCACCGGCGTGAACCGGGACGACGAGGTCGCCACGATGCTGCAGCTCGAAAAATCCTACGCGGCCTCTGCCAAGCTCATCGCGACGGTCAACGCGATGCTCCAATCCCTCCTCGATGCGGTGAGGTAGCGCCATGCAGACGACCTTCATTTCAACGGTCAACTTCCTGAACACGCCGCGCTCGACCATGAACCGTCTCCAGACGGATCTGGACAAGGCCAATGCCGAGAGCACGAACAACGGCCGCTTCGCCGATGTCGGCCTCGAACTCGGCTACCGGACCGGGCTCACCCTCGACCTCCGCCAGGGTCTCGACGAGATCGACGCACAACTGACGCGCAACGGGCTGACCACCACCCGGGTCAACAGCGGCTACCAAGCCCTCGACCGAGCCCGATCGGACGGGGAAGCCTTCATGGCGACCCTGACGCCCGGCAAGCTGAACGACACCAGCGCAACCACGATCGCGCAGGCCGGATCCTCCAAGCTCACGTCCTTGATCGGCGAACTGAACACGCAAACCGGCGGCCAGTACCTGTTCGGTGGGATCAATACCGCCCAGGTGCCGATCAAGGATTACGAGACGAGTTCGGGAACGTCGTTGGCCAAGCAGGCCTTCCTGGACGCGTTCCAAGCCAAGTTCAGCTGTGCGCCCGGCTCGCAGGCAGCGAGCACGATCACCCCGGCGAAGATGCAGGAGTTCCTCGCGGATACCGGTGAGTTCGCGACGCTCTTCTCCGACGCGAACTGGAAGACCAACTGGTCCAGCGCGTCCGACACGCCGGTCCGCAGCGAGATCGCCCGCAACGAAACGGTGAACAGCTCCGTCAGCGCCAACGTCCAGCCCCTGCGGCAGCTGGCGATGCTGTACTCGCTGGCCTCCTCGGTCGGCCTGTCCAGCCTGTCCGCTACCACGCAGATGGTCGTCTACGAAAAGTTGCGCAGCCTCGCCGGAAGCGCAACCTGGGGCGTCACGGGGATCCAGGCCGATGTCGGCGCCGTCCAGGCTCGCATCACCACCGTCGAAACGCAGATGGGTATTCAGAAGAATATCCTGCAGGGCGGCGTCAAGAACTTGGAGTATGGCGATCCCGTCGAGGCTGCAGCACGTGTCAAGAATCTGACCGCACAGCTGGAGATCTCTTACTCGCTGACCAATCAGGTCAATCGACTGAGCCTGATGGATTACGTCCGGTAATCGAGAGGCACCCTGAACCGGCATGGCGCAGGCAGGATGCTGCCCGCGCCGAAACGGCACACCGAATACGACACAAGAGGCATTCCTGCGATGTACGGCGCGTCTTACGCGGAGATCATGGACGAATCGCCCGCGCTCGCGCGGGAACGGGAACGGGAGGCCTTCGACCGGGCCATCGACCTGATGAAGCAGGCCGAGGCCGCCGATGCGCCGCTGGAGGTCCGCCAGGAGGCAACGAGCTTCCTGCAGCGCCTCTGGAGCATGCTGATCGACGATCTGGCCAATCCTGACAATGCCCTGCCGACGGAGCTGCGGGCGGACCTGATCTCCATCGGCCTGTGGAACATGAGCCGGGCCGATCAGATCCTGCGCGGGGATGCGGATGGGTTCGAGGCCCTGATTTACGTCAACACGCTCGTCCGGGACGGTCTGCAATGAGCCGCTCGATCAATCTGAGTCTGCGCGGCAACGAGCGGATCTTCATCAACGGCGCCGTCCTGCGGGTCGACCGGAAGGTCACGATCGAACTGCTCAACGACGCCACGTTCCTCATCGAGGCGCACGTGCTGCAGGCGGAACAGGCGACCACGCCGATCCGCCAGCTCTACTTCATCGCGCAGGCCATGCTGATCGATCCCAGCAACGCGGATCGGGTTCGCGACGCCTACGCCGAGGTCGATCGCGCAATCGTCGCGCGCGACCCCGAGCCGCAGGTCTTGACCGCTCTGGCGGCGGCCCGGAACTTCCTTGCGGCCGGCCGGCCCTTCGAGGTCCTGCGGATTCTACGGGGCCTTTTCGAATCGGAGCGTTTGCAGCTCTCCGAGAGCGCCGGTGCGATCACCCATCGGGTCGCCTGAGCGCGCGAAGCCCTGTTCTGACGAGCTCTCGCCGGGCCGGCGTCCATCGCGTCGGGGCGCTACCGGCGGCCCGAACAATCACATCGGAGGGAGACCGAGTTATGTCCTCAACACCAGCCATCACCACCGGGTCTTCCGACGCGGCCGCCGACGCAGCCAAGGCCGCAGCCGCCAAGAAAGCCGCCGCGGCCAAGCAGACGACGCTCAACTACGACAACTTCCTCAAACTCCTTCTGGCTCAGATGAAGAACCAGAATCCGACCGACCCGATGAAGTCGACGGAATACATGAGCCAGCTGGCGACGTTCTCGCAGGTCGAGCAGAGCGTCAACATGAACAGCAAGCTCGACGCCCTGCTCGCATCCTCGGCCATGTCCCAGGCGGGGAACCTCGTCGGCCGCACCGTCACCTCGGCGGACCAGAAATCGACCGGAACGGTCACCGCGGTGCAGATGACCAAGGACGGGCTGGTGGCGCATCTCGATACCGGCGACGACGTGCCCTACGCGCCCGGCATGATCGTGTCGTAGCGCTCTTCGATGCCATGAACGAGCTCGATGCCCTGGAACTGGTCCGCACCGCCATCTGGACGATCATCATCGCGTCCGGTCCGGCGGTCGGGGCCGCCATGCTGGTGGGAATCCTGATCGCCCTGTTCCAGGCGCTGACCCAGATCCAGGAGGTGACCCTCACCTTCGTACCGAAGATCGTGGTCGTCCTGATCGTCATGGTCCTCACCGGATCCTTCGTCGGGGGCCAGATCTACGCCTTCACCGAGTTGGTCTACGGCCGGATCGTCTCGGGCTTCTGAGGAGCCCGCGAACCGGCCGGAGCGCTCTGCGCCGCAGTCGAATCCGGTTCGGCATGAGCGCGCGCCACAACGATGCCTTCGGGCGGGGCCGGCGCAACCCAGGCGCAAGCTTGCTGATCCAGAAGCGGCGTTCACACGGAGAGGGTTGAGAGCGTGGCAGCGGCCGTCGAAACGCTCGCGCCGGAGGGCAAGGTCCGGCGGGATATCTGGTTCGCGATCGCGATCATCGCGATCCTCGCGGTCCTGTTCCTGCCGGTCCCGGCGATGTTGATCGATATCGGGCTGGCGCTCTCCATCGCCTTCTCGGTCCTGATCCTGATGGTGGCGCTCTGGATCCGGAAGCCGCTCGAATTCTCGTCCTTCCCGACGATTCTCCTGATCGCGACCCTCCTGCGCCTCGCGCTCGGGATCGCGACCACGCGCCTGATTCTGGCCAACGGGGATGCGGGCATCGACGCAGCCGGCCACGTGATCCAGGGCTTCTCGCAGTTCGTCATGGGCGGCGACTTCGTGATCGGTCTGGTGGTGTTCGCCATCCTGATCACGGTGAACTTCCTGGTGATCACCAAGGGTGCCACCCGCATCGCCGAGGTCGGGGCCCGCTTCACCCTCGACGCGATCCCCGGCAAGCAGATGGCGATCGACGCCGATCTCTCGGCGGGCCTGATCGACGAGAAGGAGGCGCAGCAGCGTCGGCGGGAACTGGAGGAGGAGAGCGCCTTCTTCGGTTCCATGGACGGCGCCTCGAAATTCGTGCGCGGCGAGGCGGTCGCGAGCCTGATCGTCATCGCGGTCAACATCTTCGGCGGGATCATCATCGGCGTCACCCGCCATGGCTTGCCGCTGGCGAAGGCAGCCGACGTCTTCACCAAACTCTCCGTGGGGGACGGCCTCGTCGCGCAGATCCCGGCCTTGATCGTCTCGCTGGCCGCGGGCCTGCTGGTCTCGAAGGGCGGGACGCGGGGCACGGCCGAGCAGGCGATCGTGGGTCAGCTCGGCGCCTATCCGCGGGCGCTGTTCGTCTCCGCCGGCATGATGGGCCTCTTCGCGATCATGCCCGGGATGCCGTTCGTGCCCTTCGCGCTCCTGGGCGGCCTGATGGCCACCACCGCCTACCTGATCCCGCGCCGCATCGCCGACGCGCAATCGAAGGTCGACGCCCAGGCGCAGGCCCAAGAGGAGCAGCGTCTCCTGGAGAACCGCGAGAGCGAGGCCGTCAAGGACTCGCTCAAGACCGCCGAGATCGAGCTCCGGCTCGGCAAGCACCTCGCCGTGCAGATCCAGGGCGCCCGGCAGGATCTGGCCCACCGGGTCGGCCGGATGCGCCGGAAATTCGCGCAGCAATACGGTTTCGTGGTGCCGGACATCAAGCTGATCGAGGCGAACACCGTCCCGAGCAAGAGCTACGAAATCGCGATCCACGGGACCGTCGTCGCCGCACAGCAGGTACGCCCCGGGGAGGTTCTGATCGTCGTGGGCGACGGGCCGCTGCCCACGATCGCCGGCGAGGAGGTGCGCGAACCGGCCTTCGGCATGCGGGCCGTCTGGGTGCCCGACGCCTACGCCGCGGAGGCGCGGCGCGAGGGATTCAGCCCGATCGACTGCAACTCGGTCATGCTGACCCATGTCAGCGAGGTCATCCGCAACAACCTGCCGCAGCTCCTGTCCTACAAGGACATGCGAATGCTCGTCGACCGGCTTGATTCGGAGTACAAGCGCCTGGTCGACGACATCTGCCCGTCGCAGATCTCGTATTCGGGCCTGCAGGCGGTGCTCAAGCTGCTGCTCGCCGAGCGGGTCTCGATCCGCAACCTGCACCTGATCATCGAGGCCATCGCCGAGATCGTCCCCCATGCCCGCCGCGCCGAGCAGATCGCCGAGCACGTCCGGCTGCGCGTCGCGCAGCAGATCTGCGGCGACATCGCCGAGAACGGGGTGCTCAACGTCCTGCGCCTCGGGAGCCGCTGGGACCTCAGCTTCCACCAGGCCCTGAAGCGTGACGCCAAGGGCGACGTGGCGGAGATCGACATGGATCCGCGGCTGATCGAGCAGTTCGGCGTGGAGGCCTCGGAGGCGATCCGCGCCCACATGAAGACGTCCCACAAGTTCGCCCTGGTCACCGCGCCGGAGGTGCGCGGCTACGTGCGGATGATCATCGAGCGCCTGTTCCCGACGATCCCCGTGCTGTCGCATGTCGAGATCGCCCGGGGCATCGAGATCAAGTCCCTCGGCACGATCTCCTGATCCGGATGATCCCCGAGACGCTGCTCGGCGTGTTCATGATCTTCTGCCGGGTCGGCGGCTGCCTGATGGTCTCCCCGGGCCTGTCGAGCACCCACGTGGCACAGCGCGTCCGCCTGTTCATTGCGCTGACGGTGACTCTGGCAGTGTCGCCGCTGCTCCTCCCGAAATTCACCGTGCCATTGCGTGACTCTGTGCCGGCCGACACCCTGTGGTGGATCGGCTGCGAGACGCTCACCGGGCTCACCATCGGATTCTTTGGCCGGGCCTTCTACTTCGCGCTGGAGACCCTGGCGAACGCCTTGGCGACGATGATCGGTCTCGGGGGCATCCCGGGCAACCCGGTGGCCGAGACCGAGGGCGCTTCGCTGGCGGGCTCGCTGATCATGATGGGGGCGACGATCCTGATCTTCGCCATGGATCTGCACTGGGAACTGATCCGCGGCCTGGTCGCCTCCTACGACCGCATCCCGCCCGGGACCCCGTTCGGGGCGGGACCGATGCTGGCGGGCTTCGCCGACCGGATCTCCGAGGCGTTCGTCATGGCCATGCGGATCACGAGCCCGTTCGTCATCTACTCCGTGATGGTGAACCTCGCCCTGGGCCTCGCCAACAAGCTGACGCCGCAGATCCCGGTCTTCTTCATCGCGACGCCGTTCATTCTGTTCGGCGGCATGATGCTGCTGATGTTCCTCTGGAACGACATGCTCGCGCAGTTCATCCTCGCCTACGAGCACTGGCTGAGGCGAGGCTGAAGGAGGGCCGACATGCCATCGCGACTCAGCCGGGCGACGCGGCTCCTGCGCGTGCAGGACCGGATGCGCCAGCTCGCCGAGCGCGAGCTCGCCGTCGTGGAACGCCAGGTTCAGGCGGCCGATACCGCCCAGGCGGACCTGATTCGCGTGCTCAACGAGGCCTCGGCGTTTCACGAACCGCTGCGCGCGACGGCGATCCACCGCCTGAAGAGCCTCGCGGTCACCGCACAGGAAGCGCGCGCCGAGCGCGAGATCCGGGCGCGGCAGCTTCTCGACCGGGCCACGCAGCACAAGCGGACCGAGCAGTGGGTCGGGCGCCTCGAAGCCGAGCACCGGCGGGACCGGGAGAAGCGGGACTGGGCCGAGCGGCTCGACCTCCTCTCCTCAACCGCCCCCGAGGCAAGCCTCCCGCCAGCCAAGCCCGATACAAAGGCGGTTGAACCCGATGTCTCCGCGGTCGCGACGCGCCCAGCCGGTCCCGAGGACCGGACGAGCCGCGGCGGCCCCACCCATCCGGATACGAACACGCCGTGAGCGTCCAACCGCCCTCCGACATCGTCCTCGACGTGGCGCGCGCCGCCGATCCGACGCGCTATCAGGCCGCCGCGACCAAGCTGACACAGGGCTCGCCCGCGACCTTCACGGACGCACTCGGCGAGGCTGCGGCCGCGCGGGCCGGCATCCCCGCCATCGCGCAGCCGAGCGCCGACACCGTGATGACGCGGTTCCGGACCGCCGCGACGCTGGCGGCCCCCGGCCCCAAAGGGTCCCCGGCCCAGCAATTCGAGGCCTTCTTCCTCCAGAGCTTCGTCGAATCGATGCTGCCCCAGGGGGCCTCGGCGGTGTTCGGCAAGGGCAATGCCGGATCGATCTGGCGGTCGATGCTGGCCGAGCAGCTCGGCGCCCAACTGGCCAAGTCGGGCGGAGTCGGCATCGCCCGGATGATCGACGCCGCGCATCCCGGTCCCGCAGCGCCCGCAGCCGCCAGGGCGGTGAAGGCGTAAGCAGGTTTCGCAAAAGGGGCCACCGGTTTTGCGACAAAAACCTGTGACATAACAAAGAGCTAAGCAGCTGAAGCGTTGGCTTGCCAACGCAAATCTGCTTAGAGCCCCGCCCGACGCCATTATTGCGAACGCGAACGGCTCTTCGCTCCTGATGTGAGGCGCGGCCCTCGCGCCGAACCGGTATCCACACCCGCGAGCGCGCCCCAAGCCCCCATCAACGGACACGGATCATGCTGCTGTCTTCCCTGAGCCGCCTCGAAGCGATCATCGATGCGGAGACCGCCGCGCTCACGGCGCACGACCTGCAGGATCAGGATGAATTCAACCGCCGCAAGAGCCAAAGCCTGGTGGAACTCGCCCGGCTCGGCCGGGCCGTCGATCCGACGCAGCTCAATCCCGATGAGATTGACTGCCTGGAACGGGTCCGCGCCAAACTCAGGCGCAACCACGAACTCCTCGGCATCCACCTGCGCGCCATGCAGGAGGTCTCGGATATCGTCTCCACCATGATCCAGAGCGCGGAATCCGACGGCACCTACTCCGCCGCCCTGCGCTACCAGGAGTGATCGCCCATGGCCCGGATCGTCATCACCGGCCTGTGGATCTGCGCGATCACCGTCCTGTCCAGCTTCGCGGTGATCACGTGGATGCCGGCCCTGCCCAAGCCGAAGGCGGAGGAATACCTCGAGGGTCTGACCTACCAGAAGCTGAAACCCCTCAACATCCCGATCATCGCGGAAGGCAGCGTCCAGGGCTACGTCATGGCCACGATGGTCTTCACGGCCGATTCGCATCTGATCAAGGGCATGAGCGTCACGCCGGCGCCGTTCGTGGCGGACGAGTCGTTCCGGCAGATCTACGGCGACGGCGAGCTGGATTTCCGCAATCTCAAGAAATACGACATCAACAAACGCCTGGAAGCGATCAAGCAGCGGGTGAACGAGCGGCTGGGTTCCGACGTCGTCAAGGACGTGATGATCGAGAACTTCAACTTCGTCACTAAGAAAGACATCCGAAGCTAGAGCGCGTTATTGAGTGCTGTCAGCTCACAGCGCGTCGCGACCCGTCGTTTGCGCTTCGATCCGGGGTTTCCGAAGGGCTAAAGCCCTCTGGTGGGTCGCCAGGGCGAAGCCCTGACGCGGGCGAAGCCCGACAGCAGGGCTCTGCCCTGCACCCGCAAAAAGTCGAAGACCTTTTGAAACCATGATGTTCAAACATTTCCAAAAAGATCCAGCCAGAGCAGTCAATAACACGCTCTAGAGCGTGCTCCGACGGTGAACCGGTTCCACGCCGGGCGCTCAGCCGAACATCCTGGAACGGCCAGAGCCCGCTCTCCCGAAGCGGTTGGCGGGCCCAGCGAAACCCTTGCGCAACGCGGCGCGAGACGGCGCGCCTGACGGTCAGTCCGCCAAGGCGTGCCGGACCGCCTCCGCCTCGACCGCGCCCGCCAGCCGGGCCAAGCCCTCCGCCGATACGGCGATCAGCAGGCCGCCGGCCACGCTCCGCACGCTCGAAAGACCGTACCGCAGCACGGCTCCGCCCTGGGCATAGCTCACCGCGCATTCGGCGAATCGGCCGGTGACCGCATGCGGCACGATGTGCAGGCGCCGCTCCTCGTGCAGGGCGAAGATACGCCGGGACGCGTCGAGGGCGACCGCCACGGCAACGTCGAAATGCAGAAATCCCTCAACCGAGACGGGATGGTCCCCGGCCGCGAACCGGTCGAGCACGGCGAGGCCGGCGAAATCCTCCAGCAGCACGAAGGCGCGGACGTGTCGGTAGTCGGATCCGTGAACGGTGGTCTCGATGCGGTGCAGGACGCCGTCGCCCAGCCGGATCGGCGCCTCGGCGAAGCCCACGCCGGCGCCGGGCTCGCGGCCGTCCGGAACCACGACGTTGTGCGCCCACGCCGCCGGTAGATGGCGCCCGTCCCCTTCCGTGATCCAGCGGAAGCCCCCCGCCGCGAAGGTGAAGCCGGTGCAGTCCCGGTGGTCCTGCGGATGGACCTGCTCGGAGAAATCCGCCGTGAAGGCCCCCCATCCCGTTCCGTCATCCGGCCGGCGCACGCTGATGACACGCGGCCGCCCGGACCTGACGGGGACGGCCGCGGCACCGAAAGACGGTCGCGCGGACGTGGCCGGCGCTCCGATCGCGGGTCGCGCCCGCGACGCCGCCAGCCGCCGCAGCCAGCCGACGCGGTCGGGATGGTCCGGCGCATCGCCGAACGGGGGCAGGGCGCCGTCCGGCTCGAACAGGGCGGCGAGGCCGGCCCAGGCCCTCGGCACCCGCTCGTCCAGGAGGCCGGCCAGGGCGGACAGATCCGGCCGGGCGCTCAGGATCGGCATGAGGACGAGGGCGAGGGTGAGGATCTCGAGGCGACGGTGATACGAGGGCTCCGCGATGCCCCCGTCGGGATCGATCAGCGTCTCGAAGCCGCGCCGCAGGGCGATCGTCGCGAGGCCGATCCAGTGCCGGGCCATCGGAAAGGTCGGGAGCGCGAGGCCCGCCGCCAGGAGGGCGGCGGCGACCTGGATCTCCAGCGGCGAGCCCGCGAGGGTGTGCTGGGCGAGGATCTCCGCCAGCGCCAAGGCATGCCGGACGACCTCGCCACCCAGGACCTCGACGGCTGAGCCATCCTCCGCATCCTGCGCGGCGGCGGCGAGCAGCCCGAGCAGCGCTTCCAGGCGCAGCGCCATGCAGGCGGGATGCAGGCTGAGGCCATCCGCGGGCCGGCCCCAGGGATTCGCCCGCGACCACGAGAGCGCCGCCGCCAACGCCCGGGCGCGGATCGCCCGGTCCGGGCTCCCGGCGCCGGCGCAGGCCCAGGCCAGGGACTGGAAGGCCAAGCGCCAAGCCCGCGAGCCGAACGGATCGGCTGCCCAATCCGGGGCGTCCGGCAGCGCCCAGGCCGGATGGGACACGATCCGGACTTCGCCGTCGGCGAGGACGCAGGCCTCGGGCCCGTCGCGCAGGCGCGCGAAGCCGCGCAGCGGGGAGGGCCGCTTCGCCAGGACAGTGGCGTCGAGGTAGGGCCGGATCGACGCCGCGCCGGACTGGCTTCCCCCGATGCGCCCGAGCAGCCGGGTCAGGAAGGCTGCGGCCCCCGGATCCGCGTTGTCGGCCAAGTCCGCCAGCCGCAGATCGTCGTCGAGCAGGACGTCCGGCACGCCGGCCAGGGCGAGGTCCGCGCCTTCGTCCCAGGCGGCGAACCCGATCGCCAGCGTCGCGGCGCCGGGCGGCGGCGTCACCGGCAGGGTGAAGCGGTAG
>NZ_JALNUM010000077.1:0-31933 GCF_026540795.1 Methylobacterium sp. GC_Met_2 | reverse complement strand
GCGCGTCTCCACGCCTTTGCACCGGCAATGTCGGCGGGTCTGACGCCGGGGTCCAGCGGTTTCGAGGGGGTTCGCGGTGCCGTCGCAGCGCTTGCCCGACCGGGCACACCGGCCAGGATCGATCCGGCGGGCGAAGGGTTGGCGACCCCGGTAGGGCTCGAACCTACGACCTGCCGCTTAGAAGGCGGCTGCTCTATCCAGCTGAGCTACGGAGTCTGGTGCCGGGCCGGGTTCGTAGCAGCCACCCCGTCGCCTGTCATCAGGCCCGGCTCGCACCCACGAGGCGGCCATGCCATCCGCAGGGATTGATCGATCGGGTGCGCGCGGCACGAAGACCCGTGGTCAGCGCGCCATTTCATTGCATCGATCGTTCAACCCTGGATGACAACCGATATTGGCCACACTCCCGACGCATTCCCCCGGCTTTCGACTGTGGACAGCCGAGCTTGCCTGCTGCGCCGCGGCGCGGCACCATCGAGCTCGACGGTTGCGCGGCGGGACATGGGACGTCCAGAGACATGACGATCGACGCTCGGAAGACCGGTACCGGGGCATTGGACGCGTCCGCGCGACCCGGGCCGCAGGCGGGCCTGCTCAGCCGCCGGGCCTTCCTGGCCGGGTCGTCCCTCGGGGTCGGCGCCCTCGCCCTCGGCGGGTGCGGGACAACCGACACCCTCTTCCTCGCCGAGGCACAAAAAACCTACGGGCCGATGCCGAACGAGAAGTTCCCGATCCCGGCGGCCGACATCAGCAAGATCGATCCGAAATACTATCGCCGGACCGTCAGCTATGACACGAAGGAGGCGGCCGGCACGATCATCGTCGATCCCGCCCATTACTACGTTTATCGTGTCGAGGGCGACGGCACTGCAACCCGGTACGGCGCCAATGTCGGCCGCCAGGGGTTCCTGTGGAACGGCGACGCCTATGTCGGACGCAAGTCCGAATGGGCGACCTGGACGCCGCCCGCAGAGATGATCCGTCGCCAGCCCGAAGCGGCGAAATACGCTCGCGGGATGCCGGGCGGCCTCGAGAATCCGCTCGGCGCCCGGACGCTCCACCTCTACCAGAACGGCGCCTATACGCTCTACACGATCTACGCGAGCAGCGACGCCGAATCGATCGGCACCGGCATCACGAGCGGCTGCGTCGGCCTGCTCAGCCAGGATATGATCCACCTCTACGCGCGCACGCCGGTCAAGACGAAGGTTGTCGTTCTGCCGGCCTGAGCAGGTTTCGCGAAAGTGGCCACCGGTTTTGCAATCAAATCCTGCGAGCGGCGAAGGACCTAAGCCGAGGATGCGTTGGCGTGCCAACGTATCCTCGGCTTATTAGTCCAGTACGATCGCGTCCCGAGCCGGTCCCGCCGCGGGCGCAATCGGGGCTCCCGCCGCGAAGAGCTGCGCCGGAAGCAGCCGGCTTATTACGTGTATCTCAGCGGGCTGTTCAGCGCCCCGCGGGCGGCGGAGCCGACGCCGCCGCGCCTGGACGAGACCGGCCCGATTGCGTCCTGCGGTCCGCGCTCGCCCGCCGCAGGCGCAGGCCTGCCACCCATGGATAGACGGCCGGCAGCACCACGAGGGTGAGCAGGGTCGCCGAGATCAGCCCGCCGATCACCACGGTGGCCAGCGGGCGCTGCACCTCGGCGCCCGCGCTGGTGGAGAGCGCCATCGGCAGGAAGCCCAGAGCCGCCACCAGGGCGGTCATCATCACCGGGCGCAGCCGCATCTCCGCGGCGCGGGTGGCCGCCTCCCGCGGGTCGAGGCCGGTCGCCTCCAGGTCGCGGATGTAGCTCGTCAGCACGACACCGTTCAGGATCGCGATGCCGAAGGTCGCGATGAAGCCGATCGCCGCCGAGATCGAGAACGGCATGTCGCGGAGCGTCAGCGCCAGGATGCCGCCGGTCGCAGCCACCGGCACGTTGAGGAAGATCAACCCGGCGAGGCGGATGTCGCCGAACATCACCACCAGCAGGAGCAGGATCGCCGCGAGCGCCGCGGGCACCACGACGGCGAGCCGGGCGGTCGCCTCCTGCAGGTTCTGGAACTGGCCGCTCCAGACCAGCGCGTAGCGCGGCGGCAGCGTCACCTGCCGGGCGACGGCGGCCTTGGCGGCATCCACGAAGCTCTGGACGTCGCGGCCGCGGACATTCGCCTGAACGGAGATCCGCCGTTGCAGGCGTTCGCGGCTGATCTGCGCCGGGCCGGAGGCCACATCCACGCTGGCGACCATCGACAGCGGCACCATCATGCGGCTGCCCGCCTCCCGGCTCGGATCACCGTTGCCGGAGCGGCCGACCGGCAGAGCGCGGATCCGCGCGATGTCGCCGCGGTCGGCCAGATCGAGCCGGACCACGATCTCGGTGATCGAATTGTCGACACCGTAGACGACGCCGCTGGTCCGGCCGCCGATGCTCTCCACCATGTCGAGCACGTCCGACACGTTGATGCCGTAGCGGGCCGCCTTGGCGCGGTCGACCTGGATCGTGAGCGCCGGCATGCCGGCCTGCGCCTCGGCCTTCACGTCCGCCGCCCCGTCGATCCCGGAGACGGTGCGCACGATGGCGTCGGCTTTGTCCTTCAGAACCTTCAGGTCGTCGCCGTAGAGGCTGATCGCGACGTCGCCGCGCACGCCCTCCAGCAGGTCGTCCATGCGCATCTGGATCGGCTGGGAGAAGGTATAGGCCACGCCCGGCACTTCCTCCTTGAGACGCTTGTCGATGGCCGCCACGAGACCCTCCTGCGTGTCGGCGGTTATCCATGTGGCTGGGTCGGTGAGGGTGATGAAGCTGTCGGTCGATTCGACGCCCATCGGATCCGTGGGGATCTCGGCGCTGCCGGTGAGCGAGACGACACGCTTCACCTCCGGAAACGACTTCAGCACCCGCTCGATGCGGGTCACCGTGGCGAGCGAAGCGCTCAGATCGATGCCCGGCAGTTTCTCGGAGGTGATGACGATCGAGCCCTCCGACAGCTTCGGCAGGAACTCGCCACCGAGCCGCGTTGCCAGCACGCAGGAGCCGGCGAACAGGGCAAGCGTCGCCAGCACGGTGAGCCCGGCGTGCCGCTCGGCCGCCTTCAGCAGCGGCGTGTAGGCGGCCCGCATCCCGTGGACGAGCCGCGTCTCGCGCTCGCCGACGCCGCTGCCGGCGAGGAAGATCGCGGCCAGCGCCGGCATCAGCGTCATGGTGATGACGAGGGAGCCCGACAGGGCCAGGATGACGGTCAGCGCCATCGGCACGAACATCTTGCCGGCCACACCTTCCAGCGCGAGGATCGGCACGTAGACGAGGATGATGATCGCTACCGCGAACATCACGGGCTTGGCCACCTCGGCGGCGGCATCGCGGATCAGGTCCTCGGGCGGCCGGCCCGGGTGCTCGCCGCGGGCGCGCAGCACGTTCTCGACCATCACCACGGCGCCATCGACGATCAGGCCGAAATCGATGGCGCCCAGGCTCATCAGGTTGCCCGACAGGCCGAGCAGCCGCATGCCGACGAACGCCATCAGCATCGCGAGCGGGATCGCGGCCGCCACGATCAGCCCGGCGCGGAGGTTGCCCAGCAGCAGCAGCAGGACGACGATGACAAGGACTGCGCCTTCGAGGAGGTTGTGCGCCACGGTGTGGATCGTGCGGTCCACGAGCGCGCTGCGGTCGTAATAGGGAACGATCTCCATGCCCGGCGGCAGTTGCGGGCGCAGGTCGGCGATCGTCTTCTTCACTTGGCCGACCACCGCGCTGGCATTCTCGCCGACCTGCATCAGCGCGATGCCGACCACTGTCTCGCCCTGCGCGTCGTGGGTCACGGCCCCGAGCCGGACTTTTGGCGCCTCGACCACCTGGCCCAAAGTCGCGAGCGTCACCGGCACGCCGCCCGGCCCGGTGGCGACCACGATGTTGGCGATGTCCTCCGGGCTTTTGGCGAGGCCGAGGCCGCGGATCGTCTCCTGCTGGTCATTATGCTCGATATAGGCGCCGCCCCGGGCCGCGTTGTTGTCGGCGAGCGCCGTGAAGACATGGGCGAGGCCGACGCCGTAGCGGCGCAAGGCGTCGGCCGAGACCCGGACCTCGTAGGTCGGCATCTGGCCGCCGTAGATGTTCACATCGACGATGCCGGGCGTCAGCTTCAACTTCGGCGCGATCGTCCACTGCAGGGTGCGCCGGAGCTGCATCGGCGTGTAGGCGGGCCCGCGCAGCTCGAACTGGTAGATCTCGCCGAGCCCCGTCGCCATCGGGCCCATCTGCGGATCGCCGACGCCCGCCGGCATCATGCCCTTGGCCGCCGGCAAACGCTGGAACACCTGATTGCGCGCCTCCGTGATCGGCACGCCGTCCGCGAAGGTGACGTAGACCGCCGAGACGCCGGCCCGCGAGGTCGAGCGGATCCCGGTCAGGCCCGGCGCCCCCGCCATGGCGTTCTCCACCGGGAAGGTGACGAGCCGCTCCACCTCCAGCGGCCCAAGGCCCGGCGACAGGGTCAGGATCATCGCCTGCTTGGGCGAGATGTCGGGCACCGCGTCGATCGACAGGCCTTCGAGGTTGGCCACGCCCCCCGCCGCCGCGGCGAGCGCGATCATCAGCACCAGGAACCGGCGGCGGATCAGGAGGGCGAACCACGACCGCATGGAAGGCCTCAATCCGTCGAGCCGAGCAGGCTGCGCAGCAGGATCGCCTTGAGCCCGAAGCTGTCCTTGCGTCGCCACGATGTCGCCGGCCGCGACGCCGCTCTGCACCTCGACCCAGTCGGAGCGCTGGATCCCGAGTGTCAGGGCGCGCCGCTCGAACTGGTCCTCGCCCACACGCACGAAGGCGATCGGCCCCTGCTCGGTCTGCTGGATCGCGGCCGCCGGGACGGTGACGCCGTTGCGGCCGAGATCCGCCGCGATCGTCACCGCGACGAACATGTTGGCGCGCAGCAGGTCGCCCGGGTTGGCGAGCTCGATGCGGGCAGGCGCCGTGTTGGTGGCCGGATCGAGGGCGGCGTTCACCGAGCGGACGCGGCCTTCGAAGGGATCGTGGCCCGGGACCGGGCTCTCCACCGAGGCGCCGTCGCCCGCCTTCACCTGGGCGGTATCCGGTCCGTAGAGGTTGGCCAGCACGAGGACGCGGGTCGGATCGGCGACCGTGAAGGCGTCGCGGGCGGTGTCGACGACCTCGCCGAGAGTCACGCCGACGCTGGTCACGACCCCGGCGATCGGGGTCACGACGGCGCTGGTTCCGGGGGCGCCCCCCTCGGTCGGGGCGAGGCGCTGGTACTGCGCCCGGTACATCTCGGCGTTGGCCTGGGCCGATTTCACCGCCGCCTGCGCCTTGGCGAGATCGACCTGCCGCCGTTCCACCTCGGCCTGCGCGACGCCGCCGAACTTGAGCTGCTCCTGTCCGCGCTTGAGCTGCAGCGCGGCCACCGCCTCGGAGGCCTGCGCCTCGCCGAGGGAGGCCTGCGCGGCGAGGTAGCCGTTGCGCGCATCAAGCAGGCCGGCAGCGTCGAGGGTCGCCAGGGTCTCGCCCGCCTCGACCCGGTCGCCGGGCTGGACCGCGAGGCTCAGCACCCGTCCTTGTGTGCGCGGCTTAAGATGCGTCACCCGCCGCTCGTCGAACGCGACGGTGCCGGGGACGCGCACCGGCAGCACGATCCGGCGGGTCTCGGCCGTCCCGAAGGCGAGGCCGATCCGCGTCTGCCCCTCCGCGTCGAGGGTGACGCGATCGGGGTTCGCCGGCGCCGCGTCGGGTTTGTCCGTCCCCGCCGCCGACGTGGCCGGCGCGAGGCCGAGCGCGGTCAGGATGGGCGCGCGCTCGATCCAGCCGGCAGTGGCGAGGCCGGCCCCAGCCAGGAAGAGGAGCACGCGGACGCCACCGCGGCGGCGCGGCACCTCTGGGGCGGGCTTCGAGGGCACCTCCTCGTCCGAGCCCTCCGGCTCGACGGACTCAGCTTCCATGGCGCGGGCATGCGCCTCCGCGTTCAGCGTCATGGGCGCGCGCGCCGCTCGCCGGGCTGCCCATTTCCGGCTGCCCGGTCGCTGGGGATCGGCCACCTCATGCGTCGAAACCCGGGCGCAGCACCTCGTCGCTCACGAAGCGTCCGGTCTCGACCTCACGGACCACCACCTCGTAGCCCTCGCTGCGCAGTTCCTTCAGCCGGTCCATGGAGACGTAGCTGCGCGTCTCCACGTCGTAGAGACGGGACTGGGCGTATCGGTTGATCAGGCGCCGCGGACTCTTCTTCCTAGGCATGCGCGACGCCTGCCGGATGGCATCGGACCGGGCGATGACAGCCAGGCTTCGAGGTTAGCCACTGAAGCCGGCAGCAGGGCGCGACAAGCCCCCTCTCCCGTGCGGGAGCGGGTTGGGGTGAGGGATGAGATGCTTCAGCACCAAGCGCGCCAAGACCACGCGTGAAGATCGCGCCTCTTCCTGAACGTGCTCGACCCTCACCCTGTCCCTCTCCCGCTCGGGAGGGGGGACCCGCGCACCATCCTGTCGCCGCGGCGCCGGCCCCCATGTCCAGTTCCTGCGAAAGTGCGCAGGTAAGCTCCGAAGCCCTCCGCCCCTCTCCTCGAACGGCGATTCCTGGATCCGCACAGCGAGCCCATCGGGGCACACGCGTTCGGCGGGGCGGGGTCTGCATCGACGCAATCCGGTCAAACAAATGGGGCCGTGAAACCGGCGCCGGTACGCGCTAGAGTCATTCTAATAAGTTGGGCGAAGCCAATGCTGCGCCACTAAATTCGGGTTCACAATCGGGCCGCGCCGGGACCGGCGAACCGAAATGCGGCACACAGGAAACCGGCCGGAGGTGCGGGCGTGGCGAGGGTGCTGCTGATCGAGGATGACGCGGAGACGGCAGCCGTCGTGCTCGATGACCTGCGCGGGCGCGGTCACGCGGTCACCTGGGCGGCGACCGGGCCCGACGGCGCCCGGGCGGCCCGGGACGGCACCTGGGGCGTGATCATCCTCGACCGGATGCTGCCCGGCCAGGACGGGCTCAGCGTCCTGCAGGATCTCCGCCGGGACGGGGACCGGACTCCCGCGCTGGTGCTCAGCGCGCTGGGCGACGTAGATGAGCGGATCCGCGGCCTGCGGGCGGGCGGGGACGACTACCTCGCCAAACCCTTCGCCCTGGGGGAACTCGCCGCCCGGATCGAGGCTCTGCTCCGGCGTCCGGTGGACAGCCGCGAGACCCTGCTTCGGGTCGGCAGCCTGGAGATCGACCTGATCGCCGGGACCGGCCGGCGCGGCGCGCGCGATCTCGAATTGCTGCCGCGTGAGCTCAAGCTGCTCGCCTATCTGATGCGCGCACCCGGCCAGATCGTCACCCGGGCGATGCTGTTCGAGGAGGTCTGGAACTACCGGTTCACCCCGAAATCGAACCTGATCGACGTCCATCTCGGGCGCCTGCGCCGAAAGCTCGAAGCCTGCGGAGGACCACCCCTGATCCAGAACGTGCGCGGCCTCGGCTTCACCTTCACGCCCGATGACTGATCTGCTGCGCTCCACGACCGTGCGATGGGCGCTCGGCATAGCCCTGTGGTCGGTGCTGCTCGCGCTGGCGATCTTTGCCTTCATCTACTGGCAGACGGCCGCCTACCTGCGCGAGGAACTCGCCGAGACGCTGCGGCTCGAAGTCCGCGCGGCCGCCGCAGATCCCGCCTCCGCGGCTTTGCGGGTCGACACCTGGACCGCCATGGACCTGCACGCCACCCATTACGGCGGCCTGTTCGGGCCCGACGGCGCGCGCCGGGCCGGCAACCTCGACGCGCTGCCCAAAGGTTTGGCTCGTGACGGGGACGCCTATCGCGTGAGTGCCGTCGTCGAGGTCGCACAGCGCAGGCTCGACGACGAGATCTGGGCGGCCGCCCTGCCGCTACCGGACGGCAGCACCGTGGTGATCGCCCACGATTCCGACGAGATCGACCGCGTGCGGGTGACGACCCTGCGGGCGCTCGGCCTCGGATTGGTGCCGATGCTGGCCCTGTCAGGTCTCGGCGGCCTCCTGCTGGCGCGACGGGGCCGTCGGCGGCTGGCCGCCACCGAGGCGGCTCTGTCCGAGGTGATGGGCGGCGACCTGCGCCGGCGCCTGCCGGTCGGCACCCGGGGCGACGAGTTCGACCGGCTGGCCGCCAACGTGAACCGGATGCTCGACGAGATCGAGCACCTGATGGGCGAGGTCCGCAGCGTCGGCGACGCGGTCGCCCATGATTTGCGCACGCCGTTGACCCGGCTGCGCGCCCGGCTGGAACGCAGCCGCATCCAGGCCCGGACGGTGGCGGAGTTCCAAGAGACGATCGACCAGGGCCTCGCCTGGATCGACCAGACCCTCGCCATGGTCACGGCGGTGCTGCGGATCGGTGCGATGGAAGAGGGGCGCCGGACCGCCTTCGCACCGGTCGATCTCGGCGAATTGGCGGCGGCTGCGGTGGACCTCTTCGAGCCGTCGGCCGAGGAGAAGGGTGTGCGCCTCACCCTCGCGATCGCGGACGGGCTTCCCACCATCCGGGGTGACCGAGACCTGTGCTTCGAGGCTCTGTCGAACCTCCTCGACAACGCCCTGAAGTTCACGCCGCAGGGCGGGGCCGTGTCCGTGCGCCTGACCCACCTGGGCGGCGCTGTCAGCCTCGCGGTGGAGGATACGGGGCCGGGCCTGCCCGCGACGGAGCGCGACAAGATCTTCCAGCGCTTCTACCGCTCGGAGGTGGCCCGCCAGACCAAGGGCAACGGCCTCGGACTGAGCTTGGTGGCCGCAATCGTCAAGCTCCACGCCGCGAGCGTGAGCGTCCACCCGGCCGCGACGGGCGGTTGCCGCTTCGACCTGATGTTTCCCGCCGCAGCGGCCACCTGAGGCGGGTCCCGGTCGAAAAGATCCGATCGAAGGCCGGCAGGCATCCGGCGCCGATCGCGAGACCGTGACATCGCCAATCCCAGTCTCCACCTGGCGCCAGCACCGACATGTCCGAATTTTAATCCAGTGGACATGCGACCAACACGGTAGTTGAATATTATATGAACACGCGAAGAACGAGGCCGATACAGTCAAAGGTCTTGGTTCAAGCGCTCAGATGGAGTTATCAAGATGGCTTATCGCAAATCCATGGCTGCGGCGCTCGTGCTCTCCACCATCCTCGGCGGGACCGCTTTCGCCGCGGAACAGGCCGCTCAGCAGCCCGCCGCGCAGCAGACGGCGATCGACAAGGATGTGGGCAAGCTGTCGAAAGATGGCGCACAGGCGTTCCGTGATCTTCAACTCACGCGGCTCGCCATCTTCGAAGCGGACCCCGCTCAGGCCAAGGCTCTGATCGGCAAGACGCAGGCGGCCTTCACGAAGGCCAAGACCGATGACGCCGTGTTCACCAAGGCCGAAGCCGACCTCAAGACACCCGCCGACATGGCCGGCCACAAGGCGATGGCCCCGGTGGCGACCGCTCAGCCCGCGACGACCGACGCGAAGCCCTCCAAGGAGCAGGTCGCCTGGGTTCCGGTGGACGCGCAGCTGACGCTCGGTGACGACTTCGTGGCCAGCCCCGATAAGGCCTCGGCCGTGACCGAAGCGAACAAGAACCTCGCCCACGGCGACCAGAAGGGCGCGATCGAGAAGCTCAAGCTCGCCCATGTCGACGTGAACTTCACGATGGCGGTGCTGCCGCTCGACAAGACCATCGCGGACGTCAATCAGGCGGCGACGCTGATCGGGCAAGGCAAGTATTACGAGGCCAACGCGGTCCTGAAGACTGCCCAGGACGGGATGCGCTTCGACATGATCGACGCGGTCGCCCTTCCGCAGACGGGCAAGGCCGCGGCGTCAAACACCGCGTCCCCGACGGCGACCGGCACGGCCGCAGGCGCCAAGGCCGGCAAGTAACAGACGACCGGGCGGCCGGGAAAGTCCTAGCCGCCCAGTCTGATCAGACGAACGACATCGTCAAGATCCTGTCCCAGTTAAATCAGAGGAGGACGACCATGATCAAGACAACGGTGAGCGCCGCGTTGTGCACGGCCTTTCTCCTGGCCACCGTCCCCGCCATGGCGGCACCGAACGAGATGCCGCAGGGCAAGCGGGACGAAACGTCGATGAAGGACACGAAGCAAGCCATCACCGCACAGCGGAAGGACAACAAGGAGGCCAACAAGAACGTCGACAGCCTGATCAAGAACAGGAAGTGATACGTCCGGCCGGTCCGCACCCCGGCAAGACCAGCCGCTTCCATAAGGCAGCCCGTGGCGCCGCAGCCGAGCCGCGCCCCTCGACCGAGGCTCATTTCGCCGCGGTGATCACGGCCTCGATCAGGACATCGGGTCCCAGTTCGGCGACCCCGATGGTGGAGCGGCTCGGCAGGAGCTCGGGGGCGAACCACGCGGTCCAGGCGGCGTTCATCTCGTCCTTGAGCGCCATGTCGGTGATGTAGAGCGTCGCCGTCAGAATCCTGCTCCGGTCGCTGCCGGTCTCGGCAAGCAGCGCGTCGATCCGCGCCAGGATTTGCTCTGTCTGGCCCTGCATCGTCGCGGAGCGATCCTCCGCCACGATGCCGCCGAAGTAGAGGACGCCGCCATGCTCCACCACGCGGTGCATGATGGGCGTGCGGATATGGCGTTCGATCATCGAAACAGGTCCTTGTGCGTGGAGGATCAGCCGGCTGGCTGAAGCAGGGCCGAGCGGGTCTCGCGGGCGGGGCCGCCGAGGGTGAAGCGGTCCGGCGCGAATGCCGTGAGGGCGTGCGTCTCCGGTCCGTCGAGCAGCAGGCCGGCGACGATCGCACCGACGATGGGCGCGAGCGCGAAGCCGTGCCCGGAGAAACCGAAGGCGTGGACCAGCCCGTCCGCCACCGCGGACCGGCCGATCACCGGCAGCTCATCGGGCGTGACGCCCTCGATGCCGGCCCAGGCGTGGACGATCCGCGCCTCGCGCAGGGCCGGGAACAGGTCGAGCGCCGTGCGGGCCGAATAGGCGAGCCGCGGGACGTCGAGGTGGATCTCTCCGGTGTCGAGGTCGGCCTGTCCCTTGTGGCCGCCGCCGATCATCACGTGGCCGCTGTCGGACTGCTTGAACGACAGCGGTCGCCCGGCCGCCCCCACCACCGGTGTCAGGAGTGGCGGCAGCGCGTCGGTGAGCAGCATCTGGAAGGCGTTGAAGCCGAGCGGGATCGGCTCTCCGGCCGCGCGGGCGATACGGCCGCCCCAGGCGCCCGCGGCGTTGAGCAGGAGCGGCGCGGCATGGGTCTCGCCCCCGTGTGTCCGGAGGCACCAGAGGCCGGCCCGGCGCTCCAGCGTGGCGACGCGTGCACCCTCGATCACCGTGGCACCGGCGGCCATAGCGGCGCAGCCGAAGGCGCGCGTCGTGCGCAAGGGGGACGCGAAGCCGTCGCGGCGGGCGACGATGCCGCCGACCACGTGCGGGGCGACCGCCGGGAGCAGCTGGCGCACCGTCTCGGCATCCGCCAGAGCCTCGTGCATCCAGCCGGCGGCGCGCAGGCGTTCGACGCGCTCGGCGAGCTGCGCGAGTTCCGCCTCGGTCTCGGCGACCCGGACCTGCCCGACGGGGCGGAAGCCGCAATCGTCGCCGACGAGGTTCGCGATGTCATGCCAGCGCTCGATCGCCTCCAGGGCGAGCGGCACCTCGGCGGGATGGCGGCCCAGGGTGCGCACGCCGCCCGCCGAGTAGCCCGAGGCCTGGGCGCCGACCTGCCGGGCCTCCAGCACACGGACCCGGCGCCCGGCCCGGGCCAGATGCAGGGCGGCGGACAGCCCGTGCAGGCCCCCACCGACGATCAGGATGTCGGGATCGGTCATGCCAGCGCGCCCGTATCCGTCTGCGGGGGAACCGCCTCCGGCATCGCGGCCACGAGGCCGGCCAGCGCAGCGAGGCCGACGGGACGCGCCGGCACCACCGCGCCCAGGATTGCGCACTGCGCGAGTGCGGCCCGGTGGCGCTCCGGCCCCGCGGGCCGCTCTAGCAAAGCCGCGAGGTCCACCGGATCGAGCCGCAGTGCGGGCACGGTCTTGGCGGGCGCAGTCTTGGCGGGCGGGATCATCGGCGCGTTTGTGTATGCCGGCCCGGCGGCCAGGGCGCGCGCGGCGATGGTCGCCTGACGCTCCGCCTCCCGCGAATTTGCCGCCCCCGCCACGCGGCCGGCTACCGAAACGCCCGGTACGCTGGTCCGGCCCTCGGGATCGGCCACGACCCGCCCGTCCCGGATGGCGCAGCCGAGGGCGGCCAGCAGCAGCGGCTCGTCTGCGCAGACCAGCAAGCCGTCGAACGGCTCGGCCCAGACCCGCCCGTCGCCCTCGACCCAGAGGCGGGGGGGCTCGGCGTGCCAGGCCGTAGCCTCGGGCCGGGCGATCTGGACGGCGCCGGGCAGCGCGGCCAGGGCGGCGCGGCCAGCCGGACCGCCGCCGACGATCACGATGCGGGGTTTCGCTGTCACGCGATCAGCTCCGGGATTGCGTCCGGCCGTTCGTTCGCGAGTTCGCCCACCGTCATCGGCTTGAACGGGGCCCGCGGCCGTAGCGCCCCGACCGTTTCCATGGAGGCCCCGCGGGTCTCGGCGATCAGCCCGGCGACGACGGTGCCGCACATGCGCCCCTGGCAGGGACCCATGCCGGCCCGCAGGAAGGCCTTGACCTGGTTCGGGCCGGCGGCGCCGAGGCGGGCGGCCCCACGGATCTGCCCGGCGGTGATCTCCTCGCAGCGGCAGACGATGGTGTCGTCTGTTGGGGTGAGGATCGCCGAGGCGGGGCGGTAGAGCCGGTCGAGGAAGGGCCGGAGCGCCAGGGCCGAACGCTGAGCCTTCTGCGCATCCGCAGCGCGGGTGTCGCGGGCGACTGCGTCGAACCGGCCGAGGCGGTGAGCCGCGTCGATCGCGGCCAACCGCCCGCCCGCGGCGGCCGCCTCCCAGCCGCCGATACCGCCGCCATCGCCCGCCACCGCCACATTCGGATGGCTCGTGGCGCCCCAGGCGTCGAGGCGGGGACGCCAGCAGAGCTGCCTGTCGTCCCAATCGTGGTCGAACCCCAGCGCCCGGGTAATGTGGGTCGACGGAATCACCCCCTCGTGCAGGAGGAGCGTGTCGCAGGCGATCGCGTGGTCGCGGCTTCCCTGACGCCAGCGCACAGTCGAGACCCGGCCGTCGCCCTCCGCCCGGAGGTCGCGGACGTTGCGCACCACGGTGAGGCCCCGCGCCCGGGTCTCGCGCATCAGGGCGACGCCCTTCGCGAGCAGCCTGCGGCCGGTCCAGAGGCCGCCCGCCCGCAGGGCGTCCCGCAGGGCGCCGCCGACGCCGGTCTCCAGCAGCGTCAGCCGCTCGACGCCGGCGCGCAGCAACTGCACGGCGAGCAGCCAGCAGAGCGGCCCCTGCCCGGCGATCACGACGGATCCCTCCGGCACGGCGCCGGCCGTCTTGAGGAGGATCTGAGCGGCGCCCGCGCTCATGACGCCCGGCAGCGTCCAGCCGGGAATCGGCACGGGCCGCTCCTGGGCGCCGGTCGCCAGCAGGATGCGCCGGGCGGCGATCTCCGCTGTGGCGCCGTCCGCGGCGACGGACAGCAGGCCCGCATCGGGGTCGAGGTGCCAGAGCGTGGTCCTTGGCCGGTAGGCGATCCCCTTGGTGGCGCGGAACGCACCCGCCAGGGCGCCACCGGCATCGAGGAACTCTCCGGCGAGCGCCGGATCCCTCGACGCTGCCTCGACTGCCCGGAAGACCTGCCCGCCGGGGGCAGGCTGCTCGTCCAGCACGGTAACCGAGAGCCCGAGGCAGGCGGCCTCGGTGGCGGCGGCCATGCCGGCCGGGCCGGCGCCGACGATGGCGAGATCGTAGCTCATGCGGCGTCCTCGATCCGCGCCGCGCGGGCGCCGACCTGCAGCTCGATCCGCATGCCGGCGGCAACCGGCACGAGGCAGGATTGCCGGTTGGCCACGCCGTCGATCTCAGCGAGGCAATCGAAGCAGATGCCGATCATGCAGTAGGGCAGGCGCGGCGCCCCGTTGACCGGCGTCGTGCGGATCGCCGGCGCGCCCGACAGCAGGACGGCGGCGGCCGCCGAGGCGCCCTCGGGCACGCGGACGGGTTGGCCCGCGACGAAGACCTCCACCAGCCGGTCCCCGGGGGCCGGACGCGCCTCAGGCCGCCTTCTGAACATCGAACCGTCTCGCGCTGAAGGGGGACATCTCCGGCGCCAGCGCGCCGGCCGCGATCATCGGGGCGAGCAGGCTCGCATGCGCGCCGGCCAGGGTGACGCCGGAATGGCAATTGGCGATGGTGGCGCCCGGATAACGCTCGGATTCGTCGTAGATCGGCTTGCCGTCCGGCGACATGACGCGCAGCGCCGCCCAGGCCCGGACGATGTTCAGCTCGGCGATCCACGGGAAGGTCCGGACCGCCTTATGGGCGATGGCCCGCATGATGGCAGGCGTCTGGGTCAGGGTGTCGAAGCCCATATCCTCCTTGCTGTCGCCCAGCAGCAGCGAGCCCTCCTCGGTCTGGCGGACGACGTGGGTGGGCAGACCCAGCACCTGCCGTGTGCGCTCCGTGACGAGGATCTGGCCGCGCTCGGGCCGCAGGGGCGCCGACAGGCCGACCAGCGGTGCGAGGTCGGCGTTGCCTAGGCCGGAGGCCAGGACGAGGCGCGGCGCCCGGACGGTCTCGGCCCCGATCGCGACGGTAAAGTCGCGCGGGGCCGCCTTGATGGCGGTGACCTTGGCGTTCGGCCGGTAGTGGCCGCCGAGATCCTGAAACGCCGCGTGGAGCGCCCGCAGGAGGTGGAGTGGGCTCGCATGGCCGTCATACGGTGTCCATGAGGCGCCCACGACCTGGGGGCCGAGGCCCGGAACCATGTCGCGCAGCTCCGCGGCCGGGATCATGCGGTACTCGTAGCCGGCATTGCCGGCCTCCCGGCGCAGCTGACCCATCAGCGCGTCCCGCTGGGCCATCTCGTCGTCGGAGAAGCAGAAGTGCAGCCCCCCCGGCTGGTGCAGCCCGACACCGATGCCGGTCGTCGCGAGGAGGTCGGCGGCGAGTTCCGGCCAGGCTCCGGCGGAGGCATGGGTCCAGTGCTGGTAATGCGGCGCGCCGAGGCCCTTCGACTGCACCCAGACCAGCCCGAAATTGCCCCGGCTCGCCCGGTGGGCGACGTCGCCCTCGTCGAGCATCACGGTCGTCAGGCCCTGCCGCTGGAGCCCGTAGGCGATCGCCGCACCCACGAGGCCGCCGCCGACCACGATGGCGTCGCGCGTGTCTTGTCCGGTCGCTGTCATGCGCGGCGTTCCCCGGTGAGCAGGCGGTCGATCGGGTAGAAGCGATCGAGCCCTAAGAGGATCAGGGCGGTGACGAGGATCAGCGCCGCTGAGACCGACGCGACCAGCGGGTCGGTCATCTGGTCGATGTAGTTGAACAGCTGCACCGGCAGCGGGTTGGCCGCCGGCGAGGCCAGGAACAGGCTCACCGTCAACTCGTCGAAGCTGGTGACGAAGGCCAGGATCCAGCCCCCCGCGAGGCCGGGCGCGATCAGCGGCAGGGTCACGCGCCGGAACACGGTGAACCGGTCGGCACCGAGGCTCTCGGCGGCGCGCTCGATGCGCGGATCGAGCCCCGACAGGCCGGCGCCGACGAGGCGCAGCATATAGGGTGTGATCACGATGACATGGGCCGCCACGAGGCCCGTGAAGCTGCCCGACAGGCCGAAGCCGGAGAAGAAGCGCAGCAGCGCGACACCCAGCACCACGTGCGGGATCATCAGCGGCGAGGCCAGGATCGCCACGAGGGTGCCCCGCCCGGGGAAGCGCCAGCGGGCGATCGCCAGGGCGGCCGGGACGGCGATCAGGGCGGAGATCGTCGCGGCCGTCACGCCGAGACGCGCGCTGTACCAGAAGCTCTCCAGGAAGCGCGGGTTGTCGCCGATCGCCCGCCACCAGCGCAGCGAGAGGCCGTCGAACGGCAAGGCGAGGTAGCCCTGGCCGGTGAACGAGACGGCGATCACCACGACGAGTGGCGCCAGGATGAAGGCGATGAACAGGGCGTGGAAGGCCAGCGCCAGGGGGCCGTTGCGGCTGGAGCCGTCACCGCTCATGCCGGGCCTCCCTGCGCGACCTCGCCGAGGCGCCGCAGCGCCCGCTTCTCGACGAGCCGCGTCCAGAGAAGCGTGGCGAGCAGGATCGCCGCCATCAGCACGGTGGCGAGCGCGGCGCCGAGCGGCCAGTTCAGGGTGTTGAGGAACTCGTTGTAGGTCATGCTGGAGACGACCTTAAGGCGCTTGCCGCCCAGCATGGCGGGCGTCGCGAAGGCCGAGGCCGACAGGCAGAACACCATCAGCGCCCCGGCCATGACCCCCGGCATGACGTTGGGCAGCACGATGCGGGTGAACACCGTGAAACGCCCTGCTCCGAGGCTGGTGGCGGCGCGCTCCAGCACCGGATCGAGCCGCCCCAGGCTCGCCCAGACGGACAGCACCACGAGCGGCACCATCACGTGGACGAGGCCGATCACCACGGCCAGTTCCGTGAACATCAGCCGGTAGGGCGCGCCGGGCAGATGGAGGGCGGTGAACGTCTGGTTCACGAGGCCGTTCGTGCCGAGCAGCACCATCCAGCCGAAGTTGCGCACCACCACCGAGACCAGCAGCGGCCCGACCACGACGAGGAGCATCGGCCCGCGCCAGCGCGGATCCATGCGGTGGATGATCCAGGCCTCCGGCACCCCGACGAGGAGGCAGATCAGGGTGGTCAGCCCGGCGATGCGGAAGGTCCGCGCCAGGGCCTCGCCGAACAGCGGATCGGTGAACAGATCCTGATAATTGGCGAGACCCCAGCCGGGCAGCACGCCCTTTTCGAAGTCGAAGCCGTGCAGGCTTAAGGCCAGCACGCCGGCGAGCGGGACCAGCAGTGCCCCAGCATAGACAAGGGCGGAGGGCGCTGTGAGAAGCGCCGGGGTGAGGCGGTCAAGGCGGGTCATGCCGGCTCCAGCCGCCGCAGGCTATGGGCGTCCCAGTCCAGCGTCACGGCGGCGCCCTCGTCCAGCGGCGTCGCGCCGGTGTTCTGCGCCATGACGGCGAAGGCGCCCAAGGCCGTCGCCACCGTGTAGAGCCAGTAGCCGCCCAGGAAGAGCCGCGCCTGCACGCGGCCCTCGAGTCCGGGTAGCCCCTCGGGCGTCCGCTCGCTGCGGATGCGCATGCGCTCCGGCCGGATCGTCAGGAGGATGTCGCCCTGCCGGTCGGCCAGTTCCGGTGGCAGGGAGAAGCGGTGGCCCGCCGCCTCCGCCTCGCCGCAGGCGGCCCGCGCCGGCAGCCGATTGCTGCGGCCCAGGAAGTCGGCGACGAACGCGTCAGCCGGGATGTCGTAGGCCTGCCAGGGGGCGTCGATCTGCACGACCCGGCCGCCCTGCATGATCGCCACCCGGTCGCACAGGGCCATCGCCTCGGCCTGATCGTGGGTGACCAGCACCGTGGTGACGCCGATCCGGCGCTGCAATTCGCGCAGCTCGACCTGCATCTCCTCGCGCAGCTTGGCGTCGAGGTTCGAGAGCGGCTCGTCGAGGAGCAGCAGGCGCGGCTCCACCACCAGCGCCCGCGCCAGGGCGACGCGCTGCTGCTGGCCGCCCGACATGTTGCGGGGAAAACGCTCGGCGAGGTGGCCGAGGCGGACCTGGGCCAGAGCCTCGGCGACGCGCTTGGCCCGCTCCGCCTTCGGCACGCCGCGCATCTCCAGGCCGAAGGCGACGTTCTCGGCCGCACTCATGTGGGGGAACAGCGCGTAGGACTGGAACACGAGGCCGATGCCGCGCTTGGCCGGCGGCGTTCCGGTCAGGTCGCGTCCCTCCATCAGGATGCGGCCGCGGCTCGGCGTCTCGAAGCCGGCGATCATCTGCAGCGTCGTGGTCTTGCCGCAGCCGGAGGGTCCGAGGAGGCCGAGGAACTCGCCGGGCGCGACCGTGAGGCTGACGTCGCGCACGGCGGTGACCGTGCCGTAATCCTTGCCGAGACCGTCGAGGGTAAGGAAGGCGGGCGCGGACATCAGCGCTCGACCTGCCGCTGCCACTGCCGGGTCCAGTCGGCGCGGTTGCGATTGACCACGTCCCAGTCGAGGCCGATCAGCGAGCGCACCTGATCCTCGCCGTAGATCACCCGGTCGGCGACCTCCGGCGGCAGCTTCGTGGCGCGGTTGGTCGGGCCCGCCCCGTACTGCGTGGAAAAGATCTCCTGGACCTTCGGCGAGACGAGGTAGGCGAGGAACTTGTCGGCGAGCGCCGGCTCCGGGCTGCCCGTGATGGCGCAGCCCGCCGTCATCAGCACGACGGCACCCTCCTTCGGCCGGGCGATGGCCAGCGGGAAGCCCGCCTGCTGCATGGCGGCGACCCGGGACGAGCCCCAGACGGCGAGCCAGATCTCGCCCGACTGGAACATCTCGCTCATCTTGCCGGGCGAGCTCTCGTAGGCGAGCACGTTCGGGTTGATCTGCTGGCGCATGACCTTCAGCCCCGGCGCGATGTCGGCGTCGCTGCCGCCGTGGATGCGGGCCATCATCGCCAGGGTGTGGACGCCGTAGGTGTTGTCGATGCCGGGGATCGCGATCCGCTGCCGGTACTCCGGCCGGGCGAGATCCATCCAGGAGGTCGGCACCGGGAAGCCGCGCTCCTTGAACAGCTTCGTGTTGTAGGCGATCCCCGTGAAGCCGAAGCCGGTGCCGACGGCGTGGTCATCGCCCAGGACCGCGATCGGGTAGACCGCATCGCGCACCGCGTCGGGCAGCGTCCGGCACAGGCCGAGCGACACCGCCTGCACCATCGGACCGTCGTCGAGCACCGCGACGCCGACCGTCTGATTGCCGCGCTGCGCCTGCATCCGGGCGAGGTTGTCGGAAGAATTGCCGGTCAGATAGTCGATCCGGACGCCGTTCTCGCGCTCGAACGTCGGAATGACGCTGGTGCGCATGATCTGCTCGTAGCTGCCGCCGTAGCCCGCGACGGTCAGGCGCTGCTCAGCCAGGGCCGGAGCCTGCGATGCGACCAGCGCGGCGGTCGCCGCCGCAAGAATTCCCAGTAACGACCGCATCATCGCTTGCCTCCGTGAGCAATCGGAAAGCCGTTCCTGCGTGCTGAACAGGCAAGACGCTTGTCCGATAAGCATCTCCCGCGCCTATTGGCTCGCGAATGCTGTGCAACCTGCGCAGTCTTGACGAGAGACGCAAATTCATAATTTTTGCGGTTTCATTCCTTTTGGTCGCCAATCAGGGGGTGCGGATGACGCCGAGCCGGCTTCGGCAGCTGGAAGCATTCCGGGCCGTGATGCAGAGCGGCTCGGTCAGCCGGGCGGCGCAGCGGATGCTGCTCACGCAGCCCGCGGTCACGAAGCTGCTGCGCAGCCTGGAGGACGAGACCGGGCTGCCGCTGTTCGACCGGTCGCGGCGGCATCTGCAGCCAACGCCGGAGGCCGTGAAGCTGGAAGGCGCGGTCGCGACCCTGTTCGCGGCAGCGGACAGCCTGGATCGCGTCATCGACGACATGCGCGGCGTCGGCAGCGGCGAGTTGCGCGTCGCGGCCATGCCGCTGATGGGGCTGTCGCTCATCCCACGGTTGCTGGCACGCTTCGCCATGGAGGTGCAGCCGGTGCGGATCTCGCACGTGGTGGCCAGCTCACGGGAGGTTCACGATCTGGTGCAGGCCGGCAATGCCGATCTCGGCTTCGCCCTGCCGGTCGGCCGCAGCGCCCTCGTCGCGGCGCCGCCGATCGAATTGCCCGGGCTGGTGGTGCTGCCGCCCGGCCATCGCTTGGCGCGGCACAAGTCCGTCTCGCTCTCCGAACTCCAAGACGAGCCCTACATCTCGCTCGGTCGGCAGTACCGGCTGCGCGATCAGGTCGACGAGCTCTTCACCGTCAACGGGGTGACGCCGCGCCTCGTCGCTGAGACGCAGAACGCGGCGGCAGCCTGCGCGATGGTCGCCGCGGGGCTCGGATTCGCCATCGCGGAGGCTGTGACCGTGAGCGGCCTCAAGCGGCAGGTCATCGTGCGCCGCCTGCAGCCGACGGTGACGTTCGCGATCACCATTCTGGGGAGTCCGGGGCGTCCGCTCTCGAGCGCCGCCCTGGCCTTTCTCAAGCTGGTCCGCAACGAAGTCGGCGGATGACGCGCGCTTCGCTGCTGCCGCACTTCGAGCGCGGCGGGCCAGCCTCCCGGGCCGGCGCAGGAGCGCCGGCCCAAGCGCTCACCACCCGTAGTGCCAAGCAGCCCGGTGCCAGCCGCCATGATGGTGCCAACCCCAGGGGCGATGCCAGCCGGCGTGGCGCCAACCCCAGTGAGGCCGGTAGCCCCAGGGACGGTGCCAGCCATAGACCACCGGCCGGGCGTAATAGACCGGGCGGTAGGCGTAGGGCCGCCAGTTGGGTTTGCACCAGCCGTAATAGCCCCGGTGGAACCCGGGACCGCAGCCCTGTGCGGCCTCAGCCGTCCCAACGGATGCGGTGAGGGTGCCAAGCGCGAGGAGCGCCGCGCCTGCAAGTTTCATTCGCATTGTTGCCTCCTTTCGAACGCGAGGTCTTCGAAGCCGACCTCGATCCAAGACAATCCCGACTTGGCGGAGTCGGATTCCCGAGCCTCGCCACGAACCGGCATGAAACAGCCGTACCCAGGAAAGCGTTTCTTCACAAAAAAGTGCGTGCGTTGAAGCACACGCGCGATGCCGACCTCCCCCAGGACAGACCCACGACCTGATCGGCCGCGCACCTCGACTTCGAACGACCTGCGCTCTGCGGACTGGAGAGCGAACAGGACTGGTCAGCGGTGCCAGTGGTGGGGATGGCCGGATCGATCCAGGCCATCCCTCATCGGGACGAGCCTCGGAAACGCCGGTGGAGCCCCACGAAGCGTATTCCGGGATCCGGTACGCGGTGAACGGCCTGCCGATACCGGTATTATCCTGCGGCCAGACCTGCGACAGCGGCGGACTGTTTGCCCACCTGTTGAACACGCGCGATCACGGTAAAAGCAACGATCGATCCGTAATCCCCCGAAGCGCGGGTCCACCTTCGCCCGCCCGGTTCGCCGGTGCGGGCATTTTCATGCGCGCATGCCACCGGGTCCGGGCCGCACCGGCAACGCATCAGTAGGCAGGGACGACCCGTTTTTCCGGCAGAGGCGCGCGCATGGTGAAGTACAAACCGGTGGGCTGATAATCGAAGGCCAGATCGGCTTCGCACTGCACCTTCAGCACGCGCTGAAGCAGGGTCGACCCAAACCCCTTCCGTGTCGGCGGCTTCGTCAACGGACCGCCGGTTTCGGTCCAGTCGAGGCACAGGACCTGACGGTCGGCCTCCGCCTCGACCGACCACGTGATCCGGATCCGCCCCTCGGGAACGGACAGTGCCCCGTGCTTGGCCGCATTCGTGGTCAACTCGTGGATCGCCATCCCGGTCGGGACCGCGAGATCGCCGATCAGATCGACCCTCGGGCCATCCAGGACGATGCGGGATCCCTCACTGTCGTTGTAGGGACCCAACTCGTTCATCAGCATGTCGCGCAGCGGGGCCTGCTGCCAATAATCCTCGGTCAGCAGATTGTGCGTCTTCGCGAGCGAGATCACCCGCGCCGAGAATGCGGTGTAGAACGCCTCGACACTCGTCGCCGAGCGGGACGAGGCTCCCAGCAGGGCCTGGACCGTCGCAAGCGTGTTCTTCACGCGGTGATGCAGTTCACGGATCAGGAGCGTCTGCCGTTCCGCCGTCCGCTCGCGTTCCTCCAGATAGGCACGCGCCTCGAGTTGCCGACGCCGGGCGCGGTAGGCGGAGCGCGCCGCCATCACCAATGTCGCCGGATGGAACGGCCGCTCCAACACGCTGACATTGCCCAGGAGGTCCGTGAGCTGGACCTTGGGTTCAGCGCCCCGCTGGGTCAACAAGATGAACGGAAAGTCCGACCACGGCGGCTGGGCAGCGATCCACGCGGCCAAGGTCTGACGATTGGAGGACAGCAACGCTTCCTCGGTGATGATGGCGCAGGCCGCCGTATCGAGCCCGTCCATCACGTCCGCGAGGTCGGCGCAGATGCGCGACGCGATCCGCTCCTCACCCAGGATGGCCGCCGCCACACGCGCGTCGCGCCCAGTCGGAGCGAAGACGAGGACCGGCGGCTCGGCGTCGGTCATCAGGAGCCGCGCGTCTGAAGCAGCGAAGACCGCTCACCTTCGTATTTCGGGACGCCGGTCATGACCCCTCGGAACAAGCTCAGAGGCTCGCCAACGCAAATCCCCTGGGCGTCGATCCGAAACTCGCGGATCGTGTTTTCATGGCTGCCGGTGCGCTTCTTCACCACCGAGATGGCGCGGCGCAGACGCCCTTCGTCCTCGAACGCGCGGAACAGCAGCACGGTGTCGCTGAGATAGGTGAGATCGACGCTCGCGCTCATCGTACCGATCATACCGTGCTGAGCCAGGATCAAAAGCGTCAGCACGCCTTGCTGGTTCAGGTAAGTCAGCAATTCGTGCATCTGCAAGAGCAGGTAATTCTCCTCCGGCATGGCGTTGTGATAGCCGGTCAGGGAGTCGATCACGACCATCGTGACGCCGCGGTGCTCGACCGCGTTCTGAACCATGTCGGAGAGTTCGCCCGGCGACACTTCCGCAGGATCGATCTGCTCGACGTAAAGGGCGCCGGCCGCGATCGCGTCATCGATCGGCATCGACAGGCCGCTGGCCCGCCGCCGGAGCACGCTCGTGGTCTCATCGAAGCTGAGCACCAGCACCTTCTCGCCACGGGCGATCGCCGCAGTGACGCCCGTGAGTGCCACCGTCGACTTGCCGACGCCGGACGGGCCGATCAGCATCGTGCTGGTCCCGCGATCGATGCCGCCCCCGAGCAGCTGGTCGAGCTCGGCGTTGCCGGTGCCGCACCGGTCATCCGAAAACGTCGCGCGATGCTCGGCCGCCACCAGCCGCGGGAACACCGTCAAACCGCCACGCCGAATGACGTAGTCATGGTACCCGCCACGAAACGGTATGCCGCGCATCTTGATCACGCGCAGCCGTCGCCGCTCGCCGCCGTACAGCGGCGCGAGTTGCTCAAGCCGGATCACGGCGTGGCTCAGGGAGTGCAGATTCAGATCGTCCGCCTCGGCGGTGAGATCGTCGAGGAGCAGCGCGGTGATGTTCTGGATGAGCAGGAAGCTCCGCAGCGCGTAGACCTGCCGGCGGTAGCGCAGCGAGCCCTGCGAGAGCAGCCGGATCTCGGACAGGCTGTCGAACACGAGGCGCTGCGGCTTTTCACGCTCGATTTCCGCGATCGCCATCCGGACGGTCTCGCCAAGTTCGAGATCGGACGTATGGACGAGGGTCTGCTGCTGACTCGGATCGAGGCTGAGTTCCGGTGCGACGAGTTCACAGATCGTGATGCCGTCGAGCGACCAACCGTGGCGCTCCGCGACGTTCAGAAGCTCACGCCGGCTCTCCGAGAGCGTGATGTACAGGCACCGCTCGCCGCGCCGCGCGCCATCGAGCAGGAACTGCATCGCCAGCGTCGTCTTGCCGGATCCGGGCCGCCCCTCGATGAGATGCGACCGGTGCGACGCGTAGCCACCAACCAGGATATGGTCGAGACCGACCAATCCAGTGGAAACCGCCGCTGCATCGTGTTCGGGCACTGGCACTCCAGACTGTGCACCGTCGTCGGTCGACGGCGCCCGCTCCTACACGAATTCGCGGTGGGCACGAAACGCTTCCACGGCGGCCCGGGGGCCATCGCTCGGAGATGAACCGTCGGCCAGCAGAGGTGTTCAAGCTTTGGCCGTGTCTGATACAGCCAGCCCCATCATGCAGAGCGACCGCCCAGCCTCGACGCCGACGATTTCAGAGACGGTCCGTCGTGACACCAGCCGTATCCTCGCGGAGGTCGCTGGTGGCGTCGGCGTCACCGACCCCTTCGCCGCGGCCGTGCGGGCCACACGCATGCCGATGCTGATCACCGACCCGCGCCAGCACGACAACCCGATCATCTTCGTCAACGAAGCATTCTGCCAGCTGACCGGGTTCGACCGCACGGAGATCATCGGACGGAACTGCCGCTTTTTGCAGGGGCCGGGAACCGACGAGGCCGATGTGGACCGCATCCGCGCAGCGGTTGCGGCCCGCGAGACGATCGAGATCGCGATCTACAACTATCGCAAGGACGGCACGCCCTTCTGGAACCAGCTGCTCCTGGCCCCGGTCAAGGACGCGAAGGGCGAGGTCGCCTACTTCTTCGCAAGTCAGTACGACGTCAGCGCAGACTTCGCGCAGTTGACCAAACTGAAGGGTGAGAACCGCGCGCTGGCGGCCAAGAGCGAAGCCAGTGCAGAACGCCTGCATGTCAGCCAGGAACGCTTCAGCGCGGTCCTCCAGGCCGTCGATACGGCCTACGCCATCGTCGAGGTCCGGTTCGACGCCGATGACCGCCCGGTCGACTACCGCTTTCTCGAAGCCAATCCGGCGTTCGAACGCCAAGCCGGGGTCAACCTCCGCGGCAAATGGGTGACCGAGTTCGCGCCCGATCTGGAGCGTTTCTGGTTCGAGACCTACGGTCAGGTCGCACGAACCGGCGAACCGGCGAATTTCGAAAACTACGCCGAGGCGTTCGGGCGCTGGTTCGACGTGAAGGCGATCCGCGTCGGTGCCCCCGCAGACCGACAGATCGCGATCTTCTTCAACGACGTCACGGCGCGCAAAACCGCGGAAGAGAACCTGCGCACACTGAACGAGACCCTGGAACTCCAGGTCCAGGAACGTACCCAGGAGCGTGACCACCTCTGGCGCAACACGCAAGACATCCAGGTCATCATCGACAGCCAGGGCATCTTCAAAGCCGTCAACCCGGCCTTCACGACGATCCTCGGCTGGTCGGCCGAAGACGTGCTCGGCAAGCCGGTGTTCGCGTTCGTTCTGGCCGAGGACGAGGCGCTGACCGATCGCGCGCTGCAGCACGCGCGGGCGACGACGCTGCCGACCATCGAGAACCGCTATCGTCACAAGGATGGCGGCTTTCGCTGGATTTCCTGGGTGGCCGCACCGGAGGGCGCGCTGATCTACGCGAGCGGGCGCCACATCACCGCCGAGAAGGATCAGGCCGAAGCCCTACGGCAGGCCGAGGAGGCGCTCCGCCAATCCCAGAAGATGGAGGCGGTCGGCCAGCTGACAGGGGGGTTGGCCCACGACTTCAACAACCTGTTGGCCGGCATCACCGGTTCGCTGGAACTGATGCAGACCCGCATGCAGCAGGGCCGCCTCACGGATGTCGACCGCTACATGACCGCGGCCCAGGGTGCAGCCAAGCGCGCCGCCGCGCTGACCCATCGCCTTCTCGCGTTCTCGCGTCGCCAGACGCTGGACCCCAAGCCGACCCATGTGACCCGGCTCGCCTCGGGCATGCAGGAGTTGATCCAGCGCACCGTCGGACCGGCGATCCAGGTCGAGGTGGTGGGGATCTCCGGCGGTTGGCCGGCCCTCGTCGATCCGTCGCAGCTCGAGAATGCTCTGCTCAATCTCTGCATCAACGCGCGCGATGCGATGCCCGACGGCGGCAAGATCATCATCGAGACCGCCAACAAGTGGCTCGACGACCGGGCCGCCCGCCAACACGACATTCCGGAAGGGCAGTACCTTTCGCTGTGCGTGAGCGACACGGGTACCGGCATGCCGCCCGAGGTCATCGCGCGCGTCTTCGAGCCGTTCTTCACGACCAAGCCCATCGGCGAGGGCACCGGGCTCGGCCTCTCGATGATCTACGGGTTCGCCCAGCAATCCGGCGGGCAGGTGCGGATCTACTCGGAGGTTGGCCAGGGTACGACGGTGTGCATCTACTTGCCCCGCCACTACGGGGAAGTCGCCGACGACGAGACGGCTTTTCCGGTTACGGACCTGCCACGCTCCGAGCAGGGCGAGACTGTGCTGATCGTCGATGACGAGCCGACCGTGCGCATGCTCATCAGCGATATCCTGGAAGATCTCGGCTACACGGCCATCGAGGCAGGCGATAGCGCGGCGGGCCTCAAGGTTCTGCAATCGGATGTCCGCATCGACCTGCTGGTGACCGATGTCGGGCTCCCGGGCGGCATGAACGGGCGACAGATGGCCGACGCCGCGCGTGTGGCGCGCCCCGACCTCAAGGTGCTGTTCATCACCGGCTATGCCGAGAACGCCATCCTCGGAAACGGGCATCTCGCCCCCGGTATGGCCGTGCTGACCAAGCCCTTCGCGATCGAGGCGATGGCGGCGCGGATCCGATCGATGATCGAGGGCAGCCGGGAACAGGCGGAGCGACCCTGAGCCGCCGCGCGCATCCATGTGGGCTGCCAATCTCTGCTAGGACGCCGATGGTTCACGGGAGGCTGCGGGCGACATAGACGTCCGCTTGCGGGGACGTCAGACCGACACGTGCGAGGCGACCGGCGACCGGCGAGCGCCGTCGATGAACGTGCCCAGAGCGGATGTCGAACCGGCCGAAGGGGGGCAGCCTCCTGCTCGGCGCGCCAAGCCCGGAGCAGCTTCTTACAATAACTGGCGGAGAGGGGGGGATTCGAACCCCCGATGCCCTTGCAGGCATGCCGCATTTCGAGTGCGGTGCATTCAACCGCTCTGCCACCTCTCCAGCAGCGATCTCGGCAAGGTGATGCAGGCAGCACCGTCGCGAGAATCGTCGCTCTGACCTTACCAAGCGACCACCGCCAATGGCTCGGAGGCGGTCGCTCGGGAATAGCCGAGGCGGGTCATAACGAGGTTGCGGTGGCAGGGCAAGCCACGAGACCGAGAATGATCTCCGCCGCCGCGCCGAGGATCCTCGAACACGGGATCGCAGCGGTCGCCGGGTCCGGCCGCGCTTCGGAGGTTGCCGCGTTGGCCCGGTGCGAATCGGGCGTCAGCGCGTCCCGGGTCCGGCCGCGCTCCGGGCCGTGGCGGCACGAACCGGATATCCAGGCACGCGCGCTCAGACCACCACGGTGATCGCTTGCGCGGCGCGGGTCAGGCCGGTGTAGAGCCAGCGCGCCCGGTGCTCGCGGAAGGCGTAGGATTCGTCGAAGAGCGTCACCCGGTCCCATTGGGAACCCTGCGCCTTGTGCACCGTCAGCGCGTAGCCGTAGGTGAACTCGTCGGTCTCCCGGCGCAGGAACAGCGGGATCTCCTCGTCCGAGCCGGCGATCATCGCCCGCAGCACCTTGATGTCGGTGGGCTTCCGGCGCAGGCCCGGATCGTCCTCGGGCACCACGTCGAGGCGGATCAGGTCCGGCCGCGGCGGCGCGCGCAGGGCCTGCACCGTCCAGGTGGAGCCGTTGAGTAAGCCTTTCACTCGGTCATTGCGCAGGCAGACGAGCTTCTCGCCGATCGCCGGCATCGGGTCGGTGTGGCCGGCGAGTTCCCGCAGGCGGCCATTGTAGAGCCGGCGGGTCTTATTGAGCCCGACCAGGACCTGATCGCATTCGAGGACTTCGGCCGGGTCGAGGGCGCGGCGTGAGACCACCCGGCTCTGCCCGAAGGTGCCGAGTTCCAGCCGTCCGCCCTCACGGATGGTCATCGCCATGCGGACGATCGGATCGTCCTTGGCCTGTCGGTGGACCTCGGTCAGCATCACGTCGGGCTCGGCCTCGGTGAAGAAGCCGCCGCCGCGCACCGGCGGCAGCTGCGCCGGGTCGCCCAGCACCAGCACCGGCCGTTCGAACGACAGGAGGTCGTTGCCGAGA
Organism: Methylobacterium sp. GC_Met_2; assembly: GCF_026540795.1. NCBI lineage: Bacteria > Pseudomonadati > Pseudomonadota > Alphaproteobacteria > Hyphomicrobiales > Methylobacteriaceae > Methylobacterium > Methylobacterium sp. GC_Met_2. The sequence continues at coordinate 4,265 of NZ_JALNUM010000077.1, read as the reverse complement.
TCGGAATCGACCATCGAGCATTCGTCGATGATGATCAGGTCCGCCTTGGCGGCGAGGCCCGAGCGATTCAGCGTGAAGGTCGGGCCGCCCTCCTCCGCCTCCTTGGTGCGGTAGATCAGCGAGTGGATCGTGGCGGCGTCGTAGCAGCCCTTCTGGCGCATCACCGAGGCAGCCTTGCCGGTGAAAGCGCCGTACACCACCGTGCCGTCTACATCCTCGGCGATCCGCCGGGCGAGCGTGGTCTTGCCGGTCCCGGCATAGCCGAACAACCGGAAGACCTGGGATCCGCCGTCCCGCCGCCACGCGGCGATCGCCTTGAGCGCCGCGTCCTGCTGGGGGGCGTAGGCCGCGGGCAGCCCCGCGCTCATGACAGCCCCATCACGGCCAGCGCACGGTGGGCGGCATCGAGGACAGGATCGAGGCGACGTTGCCGCCGGTCTTCAGGCCGAAGATCGTGCCGCGATCATAGAGCAGATTGAACTCGACGTAGCGCCCGCGCCGCACCTGCTGCTCGAACCGGTCGGCCTCGGTCCAGGCCGTGCCGAGATTGTCGCGGACGATCTTCGGATAGGCCTCAAGGAAGGCCTGTCCCACGTCGCGCGTGAAGGCGAGATCGGCCTGCGGGTCGCCGGTCCAGCGGTAGTCATAAAAGATCCCGCCAATGCCGCGCGGCTCGTTCCGGTGCTTGAGGTGGAAGTATTCGTCGCACCACGCCTTGTAGCGCGGATAGTCGACGCCGTGCGCCACGCAGGCCCGCTCCAGGCAGGCGTGGAAGTGGCGGCTGTCCGGATCCTCCTGAGTGCGGCGCCGGTCGAGCACGGGGGTGAGATCGGCCCCGCCGCCGAACCACGCCCGCGTCGTCGCGACGAAGCGGGTGTTCATGTGCACCGTCGGCGCATGCGGATTCCAGGGATGGGCGATCAGCGAGATCCCGGTGGCGAAGAAGCGCGGGTCCTCGGACGCCCCGGGCATCTGGGCTCGGAACTCCGGCGCGAACTCGCCGTGCACCGTCGAGATGTGGACGCCGGCCTTCTCGAACACGCGGCCCTTGAGCATCGACATCACGCCACCGCCGCCGGGCCGGCCGGTATGGTCGGTGCGGTTCCAGGGCGTCTTCACGAAGGTGCCCGGCCCGTCGGGCGCGTCCGGGTGGAACGGCCCCTCGGCCTCCGCCTCCAGCGCCTCAAGCGCCGCGAGGATGCGGTCGCGCAGGGTTTCGAACCACGCGGCCGCCTCGGATTTCATGGCCGTGACATCGGCCTCGGCGGGAGGTGCAGCCAGGGCTGCGCGCGCATCATCCGGCATCGTCATGGCCGAGGCTTTCCCACCCCGCCGGGCCGCCGTCAATTCGGTCGTGACCGGATCGGCGCATCACCGCGGTGTTGCACGACCGCGGCCGTTGACTTTCACCGCTCGGGGGCGCGGACGCGCTCTTCCCGACGAGGGCGCACGCATCCGGTACGCCGAGGGATTTCAGGTTCGCACGAAGGTGATCGATCTAGACAGCATTGATCATATCGGGAGAACGAAGAATCGATTTAGTCTAATCACTAGAGAGACGAGTCAAGGCTCAAACCGGTCCTGCGAAAGTCCCCATCCGTCCTACTCCGCGGGTGGACGGCCTACGGGCTTGAGCAGACCGGTGGCACTGGCCACCGCCAAGCCTTCGGCATCACGGATCTCAGCCTCACAGAAGATCACGTCGCGCCCGGACCGGGTCACGCGCCCCTCCGCGAGCAGGACGCCGCGCCCGGGATTCAGGAACCGGGTCTGCATGTCGAGGGTCACCACGGGCCGCCCGACGCTGAGGCGCGCCGCCGTGCCGAGGGCGACGTCGAGCAGGGTGCAGAGCACGCCGCCATGGGCGATGCCGAGATTGTTGGCATGTTCCGGGCGCAGAACGAGCCGCAGCCGCGTCCGCCCGTCGCACACGTCCAACGCCTCGATCCCGCAGAACTGCACGAACGGAATGTGCGCTCCGAAGACGGTGCCGGGCTCCGAATTCTGATCCACATCCACCGTCCCGGCTTCCCCCGACAAACTTCTTTATGACGCAGGGCGGATCAAGCCCCAAGGCTCTTCTCGCACAGCACCGGACCCGAAGGATGCCGTAGCCCGGTGCTCCGGGGCTGCACACGGCTACCCGCAATGCGGTCTCGCCCCTGGCTCCCATCAGATCTTCCTGATCGCCCGGCGTACACAACGAGAGCGCGACAGGACGGGCCGTGAGGTTTCACCGGTCTCGCCAGAGCGGCAACCGATCTTCGCAAACCAAGGGACCGGCTTGTCACCGGTCGGAGGCCCGCCGGCACGGCAGCGGTATCTGGAACTGGTGAAACCGGCCATCCCACCAATCGGGTTTCTCGGGCAACGATTTCAGCTGGACCGGCCGGTTGAATAATATGCGTGTTAACGGGCGGCAGCTTGTGTATGGAAATCCTCGACGACGACTTGATTTTGCTGCAGAGACGTTAGAACCGTCTCACCACCACCACATAGAGGGAATCATCGATGGACGACAACGCCCCTGAACAGCAGCAGACCTTTATCGAGCAGGCCTCGGACATCGTCTCGGCGTATGTCTCGAACAATTCCGTGCCGATCAGCGAGCTGCCCGGTCTGCTGGCCGGCGTCCATGCCGCTCTGGCGAAGCTGTCCGCCCCCACGGCGGCCGTCACCGAGGCGGCCGACAAGCCGACGCCGGCCCAGATCCGCAAGTCGGTGACCCCGGATGCGCTGGTCTCTTTCATCGACGGCAAGCCCTACAAGACGCTCAAGCGCCATCTTTCGCGCAACGGCCTGACGATCGAGCAGTATCGCGAGCGCTTCGGCCTGCCGCGGGATTATCCGTCGACGGCCGCGAGCTATTCGGCACAGCGCTCCGAGCTGGCCCGCAGCCTGGGCCTCGGCCAGCAGCGCCGCAAGTCCGTGGCGGTCGAGGAGCCGGTCGAGGAAGTCGCCGAGAAGCCGAAGCGCGCCAGCAAGCCGCGCAAGACCAAGGAAACCGCCTGAGGGCAGGCATCCGGCCGCCCTACCGAGCCGCATGACGGTTCGGCGGGGCGGCCCGGGCGCTCAAGCCGGACGGCGTACGCCCCGTGGGGCGGGTCCGTCAGGCGAAATCAGCGAGGTCATCGGCCACCTCGCCGGCGGCAATCTCAGTCTTGGCCTTTTGGCGCTCCGAGGGCGCGGATCCGGACTTCCGGGCGTCGTCGTCGGATCCTCGATCCTGCCCAGGCCCTCGATCCTGCTGCCGCAGTGGCGCCGCATCCGGCGGATCGCCCGTGCCCTGCCTGTTCCGGGATTGATCCCGCAGCCGATCCGTCATTGCGTATCCCCGCCGATTTAAACCGCGATACTCTGTATCTGGGTCGAAGGGAGGCGCCGGCTATAGTGCTGGACGTACACCCAAGCACGGTCGATCCTGGCCACACCCCTGATAGGTCCGCCCGTTTGAAACATCGCGCGGCCCCGGCCCGGGAGACAAACCGGAACGTCGGCGTTGCTGGAGCGCAAGCCGCCGGGCAAACCGGCCGCGACAGGGATGGAACTCCGCGATGACGGACACGCAAACCCGGCCGGAGGCGAGCCGGCGCGACCTGCTGGCGGCCTCGCTGCTCGGCACGCTCCCGCTGCTTCTTGCGAACGCGGCTGAGGCCTCGCCCCTCAACGCGGAACAGACCATCATCCGCGCCCCGGAGGCGCTGCCGTGGGTGCCTTCGAAGGATTACCCGGAGCGTAGCGTCGACCGGTGTAATCTCACCGGCGACCTCAACGGCACCGGCCTGTACTACACACTGATCCGCTGGTGGCCGGGCTACATGAGCGCGCCGCATACCTACACCTCGGACCGGTTCTGCATGGTCCTGTCGGGCACGTGGTGGTGCAACAGCGGCGCGGATTTCGACCCCGCCGCCTGCCTGCCCGTGAAGGCCGGCAGCTTCGTCCGCCGCGTGGCGGGGACGCCGCACTACGACGGCGTGGTCCGCGACGGGACGGAGCCGGCGGTGATTGCCATATGCGGCGTGGCGCCGGTGAACTACCGGCTGGTCGACCCGTCGCAACCGGGCTGGCGCCGGGTCTGAGGGGCGATCATTTGGGAGTCGCGCTTGGGTAATCGGTACGGGCTGGAGATCCGGGCAGCCGCGGGCTCCGACGCGGCCGGCCTCGCGGCTCTCTTGAGCGAGACCGGGGAACCGGTCGGCGCAGGGGATCTCGCGGCCCGGCTCGAAAGCCTGCAGCGGGCGGGCGGCACGGTTCTCGTCGCC
>NZ_JALNUM010000076.1:0-32655 GCF_026540795.1 Methylobacterium sp. GC_Met_2 | reverse complement strand
GCTGACAGTTGAGGCGGGCTAACGCGATTTCGGCTTCATGCTTCATGTCCCAATCCGACCCCTGCACGCGGCCGACAAACGCCTCGAAAGCGCCGAACGCCGAAACCATCAAAGGGAAGCGCGCGCCGTCGATCTTGAATATCGCGGCCTCCTCCTCGGTAAGCTGCCACCAGTCGTTACCCTCGAAATTAAATGGTTTTACTGCGTCATCTTGGATCAGTTGCGCCAGGGCGTTCATGTCGGGTCGGGTTCAATCTTGCGGGCGCGTTCACGCTTAAAATCATGCCCCGCGACGATGCCGCTATTCTCGAAACGGGCCTTATCCTCGGCAACAGCCTGATCGCGCTCCCCTTCTCTTTTCAGATGTTCAGGGGATGGCGTGTCGGACTTGCCATGTCTGCTACAGGACGTACCAGAATAAGTGCTTGTCACGCAAACACAATACACGCCACCAGCAAATAGATCGGGGCCTAACATCCATGTCGTAGGTCGCGCCTGCGGTGCATCTTCAAGCCTGCCAACCGTGACGTGTTGGGTACGGCCGTCAGGATCGGGACTTTCGATCAGGACTTCACCGGGGGCCAGTTCGAAATGTCGGTGAGCCAGGTGCAGCGCGAAGCGTGACAGTTTTCCGTGGCGCTCCAGAACGTCGCGGATTTCCGCCATGCAAGCCGCGTCCGTATGGTCAAGGTCTGGCGTCTGCTGAAGGTCCGGCAAAACCGTCCATTGCATCGGCAGGATCGCTATCGGGACAGGCTGCATGGCCATGACCTTTTCAACGTCGGCAAAGCGCGGCACTATACAGTATCACCGCATGAGGCTCGGCCTATGGCAACCGACGCAATCGCGCCTGTGCCTCTCTGGCAACGTATCGGCTCGGGCTTGCTGGTGATTGCCTTCGCGCTGCACCAGGTCGTCTTATTGATCTACGCGGCTGAGCTCCTTTTGCCACCTGGCGCACCCCCTTCGGAAAAAGCGAAATGGGCGTTCATCATCGTCACCCTGGGAAGCATATTGTCGTTTGCTGCCATCGATACGATCCGCAACCGCTACGTGACGCGGGGACTGGTCCGCACGCGAGGCTGGCGGCGATTGCTATCGGCATACTCGCGCCCGTCCAATGACTGAAATGAGGATGAGCGAAGATGACGATCATCCCCGACGGCTATCATTCCCGTGTCGAGTTGCTGGCCGAGGCGCACGGTAACCGCGACCCTGAAACCTTCGCGACCGATCTGCTGCGGGTCGCTATCGATATGATGGAACGGCGGGACTCGGACGAACTGGCGCGTGAAATGGCGGTCCATCCGATCAAAAGCCGCCCCTACCCTGAACAGGGCAAGGGCGAAACGGCCGAGGGCATTCAAACCGCTCTGTGCGTCCTCGAAGCATATGGAACGCTCGCGGCGGAAAGCCTGTTTCGCTACCTTCATGCTGCGGACGTTGAAAGCTACCAACCCGGCACGAGGATCGTGCTGCAAAGGGCTGGCGGCGGTGAGGAAGTCATCACCGATCTGCCGCCGATCCCGTTCGGCCGTCTGAGCGCCATGCGTGAAGCCGTGGCCGATCTCGACACGATGCGCCGCGACGGGAACCAGACGCAGGAAATCGTCGCTATCGCAAAGGTTCTGGCCATCTGGGATGATCCTGAACCGGCTGCATCGTAGCAAGGCTGGGGGCGCTGCCCCCAACGACGCTGCAAGGGGCGGGTCCTCCCCATGCTCGCCTCGTCACTCCGTTCCTGCGGCTGCGCGTGGGTCCGGTCCCGGCCTGACGGCCGCCCTTTCCACTCTGCCCCCCGCGTTCGCCACGTGGCAGGGGTGCTGGCGCACCCGAAAGATGATTTCAGAAAGAGGCAGAATGCCAGAAAGCGCCCTGGAAAAGATGCTGCATACGGCGGCGGATCTGCAGGCCACGCTGGACGGCTCGACCATGACGGAAGCGCACCGCGCATTCCTGCAATCCATGCTGGCGGACATGGAAGCGACGTTCCGCGACCAGGCGGACCAGATCAGGGTCATTCGGGCAGTCCTGCCGCGTCGGGACGATGCCGGCGGCAGGGCGACTGTGGCCTATGTCGATCGGCTGTTTACCGAACGGGGCTCGCTTCGCCTTCACTGAGGCCGGTCGTTTCCCTTTGCAGGGCATGCAGCGCACGTTCCACCACTTCCGCGATTGGACAGTTCAGACGCTCGGCGAGGGCGTTGTAACCGTCGATCGTCGCCTGGCTGGCGCGCGTGTTGAATTGCTGGTCCCTGCCCGTCCGATAGCGCCATTTGCCGCCCGTCGGCTTTACCTGAGGCGGTGGCGGCGCTGAGGCCGGATCACGGCTTGCGAATTTCGGTCCCCCGGCGCCGGCCAGGGCTTCCGGTCCGGGGCCTTTCGGACTGTCGCCCGTTTTCGGCTTGAACTTGGAAAGGTCCATATCGGCATCCGCAAAAATGTCGGCGCGTTCGCTGTTCATTTACGCCACCGCCTGCGCTTGAACCGGGGCGGCTTCCAGCATCTTCACAACCTCGGCCGCGAAGGCGTCGGCGTTCTCGATCGCTGCCGGCAGATTGCGGGCCTGGGCTGCTGTCAGGCTGCGAAGCGTACCGCCAAAGGCGAAGATGGCGCGGAAGGCATCCCGCTCGTGCAATCGCGTTCCAAACAGGCGGACGCCTCGGCCGGTCAGCTGCTCCTCGATGGCGGCGAGGCTCTTGGTCTGAATGGCGGGGCTGGTCTGGGTGATAAGGACGGCGCACGGAATGGGGCGCTGAACCATGCGCTCGCAATCGGCCACCATGACAACCGCGGCGGCGGCTTCAACGGCGTCGAGCTGCGATCCCTTGCACGGTATGACGACCAGGTCGGCACGGCTGACGGCAAAGGTCGCCATCTGCGAGGCCGTACCCTCAAGATCCACGATCACGAAAGGCGTCTGGCGTTCGGCGTCCTCGATCGCCTGGATAATGCTGCTTTCTTTGGTCTGCTCGATCACGGTCAGGTTTTCCGGTCGCCCTGCCCTTTTGGCCCACTTGGCAAGCGGCCTGTTCGGGTCGGCGTCGATCACGGTCACGGCGGCGCCACGGTGCGCGAGGGACGTAGCCAAGAGATTGGCGGACGTGGATTTTCCCGCCCCACCCTTAGGGCTGGCAAAGACGATTGTTGGCATAGTTCCACCCTTTGATATTGGACTGATAGCATGATGTTAGCGGGGTGCCTGCGAGCAGAACGCTAACAGGCCGATAGCAGCAGGCTATCACATGAAGCTTGACCATAACAGCCTGCTAGCATGTCGCTACCTTGCTAACAGGACGTTAGCGGCTGGCTCGCGGGTCAATATCGCACGCGCTCCGCTATCGTTAGCATAGCAATATCATAATGCTATCATCTGCATAGCATGCCCGCGACGATGTTTAACTAATGTTAATAATCAAGTTGTTACGATGTATCCGTGACTATAGCCACGATAAAATTTGATCGATGCGACGATATTCAGGACTGGTCCCAGGTCGATATGGTCGGCCTTGAGGATACGGTCTTTGCATCATTGGAATATCACTTCGACGGATACAACGCGGCGGCCGTGGCGCAGCGCGAATATGCCCGGCTGATGAATGAGATCGACACGGGCGCTCCCAATTTGTTCGGGGCCTTTGAAGCGGCGAGGGCAGGGCTAGAGGCCCGCCCACCCGCTAAGGTCTGGCGGACATTCCAGAAAGATGCGGAAGCGGCGATTGCGCCGTTCTGCTTCTCGATCCGGTTTCTTCAAACCGGTGATGCTTTCAACAATGAACCAAAGGAACCCTGAACATGGCCGGTAAACCCGATTTTAATTTGATGGTGCCGCTCGAATACGACAAAGGCGACGGCACGAAAGGCACAAGATGGGTCCGCTTCGGCGCGGTCTGGGAAAACAAGGACGGGACCGGCTTTAGCGGCCGCGTCGATTTCTGGCCGGTCGGTGCGACGGATCGGGTTGTCATGATGCCGCCCAAGGACAGCAAGGGTGCAGATGACGAATAGGCCCCAGATCGCCAAATTTAAGGCTGTAGGGGCTTCCGGCGGTTATCGCGCTAGGGTGTTAGCCAAAAAACCCGGAAGCCCCTCAGCGGGCGTTTACCGCGAAACTGATACAGGTTCGCTGTAATGGCGAAGGGACCGCGCTTTGCACCCAGGACCGCCAAGCCCGCGAAGCCAACCACGGCGGCGGCGGGTGCGCTGCATGTCCGAACCTTTATGCTCAAGCTGTTCGGCCGTGATGACGGGCAAGCCGCGGACTGGCCGCTGATTGCGGAAACCCTGCTGAAAGAGGCTTTCTCAGCCCTCGATATGGCGGCGGCCGAGCCAAAGACGGCGGCCCTGGCGCTATCGATCACGCGCCGCGTCCATGAAGGGGCTTATGCGCGGATCACCGCCAGCCCCGGCGATCCTTTCAAGGAACCGCCCGAGCCCACGCCAACCGCATCGTCAGTGGCTTACGACGGCCCGCAACATCATTGGGCCGATGCGCCGGAGGCGTCGGCCAAGCCGGGGGCGGATGAGTTTCAGCGATGATGAAATCGAGGCGCTGAAAATAGAACGCTCCGTGGCCCTGCGCCCCGGTATCGAAGGGCAGTGGCGCCAGCTGCTCGATCGGCAGCAAAAGGAACGCGATACGCTCTACGGCGAAGGCTTGCTGTCGATGGCCTGGCGCGTGGCGATGCTGCGCCGGATGATGCAGGAAAAGGCCCCCGACACAGGGATAGGACAAGCTTTCGCGTTGGCGCAGTCGCCAAAAGCGCGCGAGGAATTTCTAGGAAAACACCAGCTTGCGGAACGCAAGACTTTGGCGAAAGCTGTGGCCCAGGCAATCGCGGCCGCCCATCGCTCGATTGACGATTTGGACCTTCGGTAACGCACGGCCAAGGCTGCAAGCTTCGGGGCGTTCAAATTCGACAATTCCGGCAAGGGTAGGAGCCGGAGCCGGTAAGTCCGTGGTGAGTCCGATGCCCGCGTGACACGTTGGAGGAAAAACCATGGCCGACCATGAGCCAGAAGATTTCACGGAACTCATGATAGATGAATGGCGCAAACGCCTAACTCATGAATGGGTGAGCATCGATAGAAGCGCTCTGAATTTCTTGTCTGATTGGGCTTTGGGCGATCTTATTAGGGAAGGTGCGGCCGAGCAGCACCGCGATGATCTTAACCTGTATCGTCTCAACCCCGATCACACCCCGGCGAAGGCGGCCGAGGCGGCGGCCAAGAGAAAGGCCAATCGCCTGATCGCGCAAAACATGACCTGGGCCGAGCATAAGGCCCTTCGGTCCCGGCAGGCATGGAAAAACCGGATCGAAAGGCTGTTCGGCCTATTCAGCAGACGCGCGGAGAAAAAGCAGGGCGGCACGGGTCAGTTGACGGTACGCAAGCGCGATCTCATTCCCTGACGGGCAAGGAAAGCCCGGCATGATGCCGGGCTTTCCCCTGTCTGGGTGCTTAGTTGACGGGCTCAGCTGCGGCTCGGTCAAGCCGGGCAGGATCGGTGACGATACAGTCATGAACCATGCTGGCACGCGCATAGACCGATAGCGGGTGGGTCGCCTCGAAATGGCGGTCCCGCTCGACGGGCAGTCTAAGCCTGCCGCGCAGGGCGCGCAGTTTGGCCAGGCTGACGCTGCCGATCTCGGCGCACTGCATGCCGAGGTCGCACAGGCCGAAAGCGATATTCGGTTCCTCCGGGTCGATCTCGGTGAGCAGCCAGGACGCGGCCGCGTCCGGCGTGAACAGCTTGACCACGGGCTTGTGGTCCGGCGGCTCCCGTCCTGCCGCAAGAGCGGCGGCAGTGGCGGTGCCGTTGGCGAGCAGCTTTGCCAGCTGGGGCTTGGTGAAAAGGATCATTCTGCATCCCCTTCAGCTTCGGCCGCTTTCGGCTTGCGCAGGACGATCCGGCCTGGCGCGTTCGGGATCAGATCCAGCTTGAGGCTGCTGCCCTCGCCGTCCTGGTGGCTCCAGGCGGCCCCGATCGGTAGCCACGGCGCACCGTCTCGATCGGCGACGAAGTAGGCTGTCAGGTCGGGTTTCCGGCCCTTGGTTGTGTCGCTGTCAGTCATGCGTTTCTTCCTTCTTGAGCGGGCCGGCTTCATTGCCGGCCATGTCATCCGAAGGAGCCGCACCGGCGGGACCGGCGCAGTCTGAAGGCGGGGAGGGGGATCACCTGGTTTTCACCTATCGAAAATGGGGGACACCGCGCCTTCACCCGAAGGGCTTGGGCATGCGACGAAGGCCCGCCGCGTGCGGCAGGATGGGCATGGCCGGTAATGAGAACGGGGCTGGCCCGCGTCAGGAAAACGTTGTGGCTGTCCGGCGCATGCCGCTCGGAAACCTGCCTTGTTGGCTGATTGCAAAGATCTACAGGCGCGCTTCGGAATATCGGGGGTGCCTGACCAGTTATGGCGCTGCAACGATCTGGATCGATCAACAAACCGGCTGGATCAATCTGCTCAATTCAGCGCATGATGGGGGTATGAGAATTTCGCTATTCCTGCTGGCCTGGCTGTTCGCCTTCAACGCCTTCGCATTCTCTGCGACGGTGACGAGGATCGCGGACGGCGATACATTCACGGTTCTGGCGGACGGGCAAAAGATCAGGGTGCGAATTTTCGGGATCGATGCGCCGGAACACGACCAGCCTTACGGGGACCGGGCCGCCGCTTTGCTGTCGGGGATGATCCTCGGCCAGACGGTCGAAATCGACCTGCCGCGCGGCGTTCGCATATTCGAGGAAAGCTATGACCGCCTGATCGGCGTCGTGTATCGCAACGGAGAGGATGTCGGGTTGTTCATGATCCGCAGCGGCGATGCCTGGGCCTATGACTGGTTCAAACCGCCGGCAATCTATGACGACGCGCAGCGGCAAGCCGCCATTCACGGCCTTGGCCTGTGGGCGGGCCGTCCGGTCGCGCCGTGGGACTGGCGCCGGCAACATCCTTATCTGAACCGTTACTGACCGGCAGGGAGGGACCGCGGGGCAGGGCGAAAGCCCTGTGGGCGCGTTACAAGCGGGCGCGTGCGCCCTTCCGCTCCTGCCGGCGATGAAGGCCCGGCTGCATGCCGGGCCTTCTGCCTGTCATGCAGCCTCCCGCATCTCGTCCGCTGTCTGTCCGGTGAGGTAGTCGGCGGCCCGCTGCGCGTGGCTCGCGGCGGTGAAGATCGCCCGCTTGTCGGTTTTCAAAATGCCGAGCCAGTGGGCCAGATAGTCGGCATGATCCGCGCGGGGCTCTGGGGCAAGGTTGAGGTCGGCCATGACAAAGGCCGCGCCCAATTCAGCTACCAGTTCCTCGAACGCATAGGCCTGATCGGCAAAGCGTTTTCCGAACGTCCGGGCAAGCCGTGCCTCGTGGCCGGTCCAGTGCGTCAATTCGTGGGTGAGGGTGCTGTAATAGCTTTCCGCGTCCCTGAATGCCTGTAGGGGCGGCATCTGCACCATGTCCGCGCCGGGGACGTAAAACGCCTTGCTGCCGCCGTGCCGGATGGTGGCGCCGGTTGCTGCCGCGAAGGCCTCGGCGCGCTCGATCCGCTCAATTCCTTCGGGCAGGGCAGAGGCCGGGGTCCGGTAGCTGTCCGGCAAGCCGTCGATCTGCTCGACGTTGAACACGCTGTACCCCTTCAAAAACGGGATGCGCTGTTCCGTATCCTCGCCGGTCGTCTCGTCTGTGCCGCTCCGGTTGATCGCGCCGGCATAAACAACAGTCGTGCCTTTCTCGCCCTTCCTAACGCATGCGCCCAGTTCAACCGCCTGCTTGAAGGTCATCCACGTGGCTGAGGCGTAGCCGTTATCGGCGGCGGCTCCCCACAGCATCAGGATATTGATCCCGCGATAGGGCACGCCGTTGCCGCGCAGAGGCATGCGGATCGGTCCGCTGATGGTCTGGCCGCTGCTCCACGGCTTGTGCCAAGGCTTCACGCCGGCCTCTAGGCTGGCAACGATCTGATCGGTAACTCTGTTGTAAAGGTCTGATTTCACTGGCTTATCTTTCTAAAAGGGTGTTGCGCATGCAACCCTGCTAGGCCAAGCGCCGATGAGCGGGGGGAAGCCGTCAAGGACCGGCGGCCGGGGAGGGGGATCGCCCGGTTTGCAGCCCTTGCGAAAACCGGGGACACCCCGGCCGACGCGCTTGCGTCCAGTCCTTGACGGCGGGGGCTGAAAGCCCCGCTTTCTGATCGCGGATGCGATCATGACAACTGCCGGCGCAGCCGGCCCTTAACGGGAGGCCGACGCAGTGGCCGCGGGGGGAGTGAAGCCGTCAGCGTAGCAGGCGTGAACGGCGGGCCGGCAATGAGCCGGGGGGCTAAGCTGTCTCGCGTCAGCGATCGTCACCGCATGGCGGAAACTACAGGTTCCGGGAGGCACAGCCGACTAGAGCGCGGCCCCAACGGGGGACGCCCTGATGCATGCTCTATTGAATTTTCTGGCGGGGGGGATTCCTCCCGCTGCTAAGGTTTCTCAACAATAAGGAGAAGCCAATGGAAATACTCGATATCTTCAAGGCACAACGCGAAAACAGACAAGAGCTAAAGGACAAGCTGCATGAGGATCTTCTCGAAGAGTCACTCAGGCTGCGTCATCTAAAAGACTTCGTTTATGAAGCCTTCCAGGACGCCGCATCGCCCGTCGCTAAATCGAAACACGCGGCGGACTATGCCGTCATATCGACGGCGCTGACGGAGCTGCGGACATCGGACGCTTATCAAGAGGCGTGGGACGCGATCACCGCGCCTGATTTCAGCACGCCCGGACCGGGCTGAACCGTTGCAGGCTGGGGGCGCTGCCCCCAACGACGTTGCAAGGGGCTGGTCCTCCCCATGCTCGCCTCGGAGCAAGCGCTCCTGCGGCTGCGCGTGGGTCCGGTCCCGGTCTGACGGCCGCCCTTTCCACTCTGCCCCCCGCGTTCGCCACGTGGCAGGGGTGCTGGCGCACCCGAAAATCAAAGCAGGGGGTGAAGCTGCACTGACCATCCGGGCGGCGGGCCTTTCGTTATGGTCCGATAAGCCGTCTCACACAGATGCATCGTGGCGGGCTTCGCGCCGCATTCCTTGCAGGTCAGGCGGGGGACGATCTCCGCCAGGTGATGCCCCGGCCCGAGGCTGCGGACCATCATCTTGATCGGCTGCTTGGTGCCGTGCCCGCAACCGCAACGCAGGTCTAGCCAGCAATCCTCCACTTCGTTCAAGCGGGCTTTCAGGGCCAAGGGAACGCCATAGGCGGGGGGATCATCTGCCATGAGGCCGCTCGTCGCCCAGGTGCCGGGCCAGGCGCTCATAGGCGGCCGCCAATGCCTGTCGCCGCTCGGGTGGGTGCGAGATCGCCAGAGCGGCCTTGTAAGCGGTCGCAGCCGGTAAGCGGCCCGCCAGGTCGGTCAGATAGTCGAGGGCTTCCAGCACGTCCCTGTCGTGGCGGAAATCTCGGTCCTCGGTCTGCTCGATGGCGGCGGAGAGGAGCGCCAGGGCGTCCCGCTTGCCGTTGCTGTCCGCGCCGTCATGCGCCCATACGCCGAAGTGCTTCACGTCCCGGTAAATCTTGCTGTGGTCCATCGATGTTGCCCCCATGAATGGGAATTATACTAGAAAACTCTACGGGAAATGTTGTTACGTATATTCGATTTTAATCTTTCAAACATACAGTTCGAATATGGCAAGAGGTCAGCGATATACGCCACGACCGGCAAAGCCGAAGAAACCGACAACGGCCCTGGCGGCCGCGCCGCATGTCGGCGCCTTCCTGCTGAAACGGTATGACCGGCAGGACGGCGAAGCGGCGGACTGGCCGTTGATCGCGGAAACGCTGTTCAGGGAAGCTTTCGCGGCGCTCGATCTGACGGCGGCCGACCCCAGGACAGCCCCCCTCGCGCTCTCGATCACGCGCCGCATTCATGCCGGGGCCTATGACCGGCTGAAGGCAACCCCGGACGACGCCTTCAAGGATGCGCCTGCGCACGCACGGTCTACGCCCTCGGTCGATTACGAAGGGCCGCAATACCATCCCGTTGACAGGCCCGACGCGCCATTAGTTAAGTGAAGGGAGCAGAAGAGATTTCGGCGGTGCGTGTTATAGGGTATTCTCGAGGTCACCAGCTCACAAGTTTTCAGGACAAGTGACAAGAGAGCCTAATCGAAGGCTGCTACTCACATCGATAACACATAGTTTTCTAGGTGCCCTGGCAAAACTCTTCAGCCTTATTATCAAATTTCTCCTGATCATATACAGGCTTAAGGCCAATTCGCCGAACAGCCTTACGCGCTCCCGCATACTCAAAAAAATCAATCCAAAATCTTCGTACGAAATCGTATACCTGCGTCTGCTTGGCTGAAAGACCTGCAATATAAACATCTGCATTATTGAAATTCGGTCGAAATCCAGATTTTTTTATATCTTCAATTAGATTTTTGGGCGAAGTATTTCGCCAAAAATCTAGATTATCGAAAACTATAGTTTTTCCCAAGATATTGCTATCCTCCAGTCCATCGGAGAGTATCAAAACAACATTCTTCCCATTTTCTCGGTCTTCAAGCTCATCAGAGACGTCCCTCATAGCATCAATAAGGTAAGTTTTCTTGGATGGCGGTATTTTCTCAAAGCTATCAGCAATTTCGGCTCGAAGATGCTCCTTCGCATCGCGGAAAACGCGCAGAGCATATTCAGAATTTTTTAGACAACTTGAAGACTTAGAAAAGTCACCCCTACCTCTGAGGTAAAACAAAATGTCTCTCTTCTTTTCTTTTGGTACTTTCGGGAGCTTAGTTTTCAGTAGCACAGGAGGATCGCCACGAGTATTTGCGTCGACGACACTCAAAACAATGACAAGAGAATTTGGAGTTACTGTTTCAAGCAATTGAGAAACATAATGATTGAAAGCCCCCCCCTTCTTTACGAAAGAAGCAGACTTATCGATTAATAGGATAAATGTGTCGTTCGAGGATGGTTCATACGTCGAGTCCGCATCATCACGGTCGCACGATGCCAACAATAGCAAAGCAGCCACCGAAATGGTTCTCAAGATACTCAAACATGACTGCATAATCATTTCAAATTACGTCTCAAGTACGACGCCTTATATCGCGTCTCAAGAAGACCGTATTGTTTATCGACAACGTTCTTAAACTCTCCTGTAAAGTAGCTAATTCTTTCAATCGCAGCGTCAGATTTGATAGTTTTGAAATTGATCCATTTAAGTTTTCGCTGCTTACTAGCTAGACCGAACCAACTTCCTGAATATTCGTCGCCTCCGCTAATTACGATCCCCCCAATTACTAAGCCGATCGCCACAGCTGCAACAAACAGGTTGAGGGCGAATACTGGCGTCACCTCTAAATAAAATAAGTTGACTGAATTCACTACCGGACCAGATAACGCTCGAAGTAGGGTAACGGTGAATATTATAATCGCCACCGAAGCGCAGCAAACTATAATCATGACAATATTAAATTTTTGCTGCGAAAACGGCGTACGACGGAGCCTTGTTCCTATGTACCAAGAAAGAATGGACAGAGCTAATGAAGCAGCGAAGGCGTAAAAACCCTCTGTAAAAATATTATTTATTCCGAGTTTACTGCCAGAATAGCTTAGGATCGCAAAAGAGATAGCTGTTTCTGAACTCAATAGAAGTAAATAAAAAATTATTTCTACCATTAAGCTGTGAGAGGGTAGCAAATTAGGCTCTTTATCTTTCACAGCTATCAGATGCGCCACCTGCTCTTCTACTTTACCCTTGACGTAATAATTTTTCTTATTTTCGACCGCGAGGCGAATTTTCATATCAGATAAGCTATTCTCGGCCGTCTTATATAGGCTGTCGCAAACGAGCCGTTTATTCTTGAGCCACTGGCAGCGTTCGCTAAAGCTATCATCTGAGACTGATCCATATAGCTTCAGCTTGCCATCAAGGCGACCATGAACCCACGCGCAGAATTGGTTTCGAGCTGAACCTATTTTTCGCGCCTGACGTCTGTAGCGATTGAAATTCACAGCGTTACGCCGCATCATGAGGTTCATCCAAGCCGATGACTGACTATGGCCTGTGTCCGAACGCTACGCAATTTGGAGATACCTGCAAATTTTGCCTAGGGCAACGCTGCACGATCATCGCCAGTGGATCGAGGAGTAAGCCCGACAATGAAATCGGCACGCAAGTGGCACTATCTGCTTCCTCTTTATGTCATGGCGCTGCTTTACCTTCAGTGCTGCATTGATTTTTCGAAGGCGGCAATTATTTCCGGTCAAACGACCGCAAATAATGATACGCTTCCTGATACATCAGTAGCGATCACGACAGTTCAAGAATTTCTCAGAGCAAGGGAACAGGTACCGACGCTTCCAGTAACTGGGATTTGGGACACTGAAACGCGTGATCACGCGATTTCATTTTTGATTTACCTTCAGAGCCAAAATTTGTGGCATCACAGTTGGGGCGGTCCGAGAGACGGTGAATATTCTGAAGAATTTGCGGCGTATTTGAAGATTATAACTCAAGACGATGAAGCAAAAAAAACAAATTATAGTGATATTTACAAACTGAATGAATTTATTGAGGCAATGGATAGATTAAAAAAATCTGCAGTTTTTGATGGTCGTGAGAAAGCTCACGATAGTACTACGCAGATGCAATCAACAGGTAGTCTATGGTGGCCGCCGGCACTCTGGTTCGCCAATGGCGCTTTATCGGGTTTTGGAGACGAAGCATACTGCGCGGCATTTCATTTCCGAGAAAGTTTTTCCGACTGTCGTCAGCGTGCGAGAGAAATGCTCGACTTTTTCAGAAAAGATTATCCCTTTGCTGCTGTCGGATTTAATCTTGCTGGCGCTTGCATAAACGTTATCAGTGCCATTTTAGTTTTGATCGTCGTGGAAAACGAGCTGAGTGGTTTTTCGGTCCTAATATTATCTTTTTCAATCGGTATCTTCGACGGACTGCTATATATAGTCGGAGATTATTTGACATGGGGATACGACATATTAGATTTCTATAGTATCAGTTTGCAGTCTATTTTAGGGGGTTTTGTAGTAACATGGATGGCCTTTGTCCAAAGGTGGAAGCATAGGGATCATACCATCCGATTGGACAACGACTTCAATTTACGAAATCAAGACTAGATGTTTGATCCAAGGGTTTGATGGTGCATTCTTCACGTCGGAGTGGAGGGACGCGCTATGGGCCAGGTTCTTCACGGCAGCGCCACGACGACGGAGGCGATCCGTCGAGCGATCCAGCATAGTCAAGCGAGCCTGAGGACGCTCTCGAAGCGCTACGGGATCAACCCGAAGACAGTTGCCAAGTGGAAGAAGCGGACCTCGGTCGCCGACCAGCGCACGGGGCCGAAGGATCCGCATTCCAGGGTGCTGTCACCCGAGGACGAGGCGGTGGTGGTCGCCTTATCGTCGTCATACGCTCCTGCCGCTCGACGACTGCCTCTACGCGCTCCAAGCCACGATCCCGCACCTGACCCGCTCGTCGCTGCATCGCTGCCTGCAGCGCCACGGGATCAGCCGATTGCCAGAGGTCGACGGCGACAAGCCCAAGCGCTCGCGCTTCAAGGCCTATCCGCTCGGCTATTTCCACATCGATCTGGCTGAGGTCCACACGGCGGAAGGGCGGCTCTACCTACTCGTCGCCATCGACCGCACGACCAAGTTCGCCTTCGTCGAGCTGCACGAGAAGGCGACCCGGCGGGTTGCGGGTGACTTCCCGCCATCTCATCGAGGCGGTGCCCTGCAAGGTGCACACGGTGCTCACTGACAATGGCACCCACTTCACGACACCCGGCAACGTTGCCTCAGCCGCATCCATCATCAAGGAGGCGATCGAGGCTGGAGAGACCTTCCGAGCCCACAGCTTCGAGCTTGCCTGTGCCCGCAACGATATCGACCATCGCCTGACCAAGCCGCGGCACCCCTGGACGAATGGGCAGGTCGAGCGAATGAACCGCACGATCAAGGACGCGACGGTCAAGCGCTACCACTACGACAGCCACGAGCAACTCCGCGCTCACCTGGCCGACTTCGTCAGCGCCTACAACTTCGCACGCCGCCTGAAGACCCTGCGGGGTCTCACGCCCTATGAGGCCATCTGCAAAGCATGGTCCGCAGAGCCCGGTCGCTTCAGGTCAAACCCGCTCCACCAAATCCCGGGACAAACATCTAGAATATCAATATATTGCAAACAGGGTACACGAGTTTTTTAAGATAAGTATCATGTAACATCTTTATTTTCTGACCATATCAGAAATATATCTAGTATCTCGGCGAGATTAAAAACGCCGCCAAAAGCTTCAAATACTTTACCTTGTTTTTTTATGAAGCACCAGTCAGTCGTGGAGTTTTCCTTTTCTATATCCTCAAAAACAGCATTCTCAAGCGATGTTCTTGTCAAATCAACAGTGACTCTCCAGCCAGGGTTATCAAGTGAGGTAATGGAGATACCATATTCTTCTTGCCATTCGTCTTTACACTGGGACTCGTACCAAGCGCATAATCTTTCAATTCGATCCATTAATTCTCCCCTTTATTAATAATCTTTCTTGCAGTCCGAACATCATCCATCGTAGCAGGTCGTACTGAGCCCGGACTTAGCTTACTTTTGCCATTTGGCCCGGTATTGAGTTTTTGAAATTTTACATGCGGCGTCGAAATATTGCCAATCCCTTTCTCGAAATGCGCGGAGCCCGCCAAATCTACGCTCAATCTGCCGTTGGGTGTCATTGCTGAAACCCTGTTCTTGCCTACGGCGCGTGATAGGTCCCCAGCCGCATCCTTGACGGTTTTGGGCTGGGGTGGAGGCAACGGTGATTTTGAAGAACTTGAAGCAATAGGCGCTGAGCGATTGGCGGTCTGCGGGCTTTCTGCCTTGGCTTTAACGGCTATGTTGTCGCTGCGATCGATGACTAGCTTAGAGTTATTTGTAGCTACTTGTGGTCGAGAAACATCTTGTGATTTTGTAGTCGCATTAGATATATTCTGCTCAATTTGATTTGGCTTTGAAGTCGCGACCGTACCATACCCCTCAGTCCAATTGCTTTGAGGGACGTGGGTACTGTGGATGGTTGGGGCTGTGGAAGTATGTGTACTGTGGCTGGGTGACGTCGTAGCGCCAACGCCATGCGACTCTCTCGCCATTACCCCTGCGTCATGAGAAGCTGAACTGAAGCTGTGGGTAAGGGTTCCCACGCTGCCTTGTGCAGCAACTATGTTCGGCACAGCCGCAACGGATGTAGCCGCGATGAGTGCAACGAAAGCAAACTTCGTCATGCCTGCCTCCATGAATTTGCAAGGATGCTAAGGGTCGTATCGTGTTTTTTCAAGTAGCGGGTTGGCTGTAATGTTCTGTCTGGAAGCCAAATAAGCTGCAGCTTTTTTACTGTGCAGCGTTAGTGCTTTTTGGGTATGCCTCAATCGAACCACCCGCAGAGCGGTCTCATATAATCAGCTTGACCATTCAAAACGAACCGATATCATGAGACCTATTCTAATCGAACCGATTGGCAGGTTTCATGTTCGTCCGCGCCTATCTGCGCGCTTCCACCTCTGAACAGGACGCGACCAGGGCGCGGGCGCAGCTCAACGCCTTCGCGGCCGAGCGGGGTCTGACGATCGCCGCGGCCTATGTCGAGAATGAGAGCGGGGCGACGCTGGCGCGGCCGGAGCTGTTCCGCCTGCTCAAAGACTGCCGCCCCGGCGACGTCCTGCTGATCGAGCAGGTTGACCGCCTGTCCCGCCTCACCTCCGACGACTGGACGAAGCTGAGGGCGGAGATCGATGCCAAGCGGGTGCGCATTGTGGCACTCGACCTGCCTACCTCCTGGAGCCTGGCGACGCCGGCCGACGAGTTCACGGGGCGCGTGTTCCAGGCCATCAACGGCATGCTGCTCGACGTCCTCGCGGCTGTCGCCCGCAAGGACTACGACGATCGCCGCCGCCGTCAGGCGCAGGGCCAGGCCCGCGCCAAGGCAGCAGGCCTCTACCGGGGACGCCAGGAGGATACGAAGCGGAACGAGGGGATTGCGGCCATGCTCAAGGCTGGCTCACCCTGGCGTCAGATCCAGGCTGCCACCGGCTGCAGCCGGTCGACTCTCGCCCGGATCGCCAAGCGAGCGAAGACCGCCTCGATGCAGGATGCGGGCTTCTGATGCCGATCCGTCGCGAACATCGCTACTTCTACCCGATCGACTGGAAGCAGCTTTCGGCCGTCATCCGTTTCGTACGGGCGCGCGACCGGTGCGAGGGTTGTGGCCGCCCACACCTGCAGGACGTGCAGCACCTAGGAGACGGCAGGTGGTGGGACGTCGAGGTGATGCGCTGGCGGGACGGTCGAGGGCGGCTCGTACGGCGCATCCTGCCTGCCCCCGAACGGATGACGGAGGACGAAGTAAGGGTGACGCGGGTGGTGCTGGCGACAGCGCATCGAAACCACGACACGACCGACAATACGGACGCCAATCTCGCGGCTCTGTGCCAGCGGTGCCACATGCTGCACGATCGACCAGAACATCAGCGGCGCAGGCACATCACCTTGCGCGCGCGGAAGGCCATCGGCGACCTGTTCAATGGGATTTATTCTCGCATCTGAAGTCGGTAGCCCCGCGATGCGATCATCGTATATTGCAGGTCGAAATTATAATCACATATCGTATTTGAAGCCTATGTTTCGTCACCCTAGACAAGGAACTCAGAGATGAAACAGCCAGGACTCGACGGTCGTCACCGCGATCAAAACCCGCCTAAGGCTGGCGAAATCCAACAGAAGCGCGGCGATACCCAAAACCGCAACTTGGATCGACCGATCCCGCAGTTTCCGCAAAACACCCGCCTGGACACGATGCGCGAGCGCACCGGCAAGGTCGGCGTGGAAGCTGTCCGGCGGGAAGCCGCGAAGCGGGACAAGTAGCTCGCCGCGTGCGTGGCTCGATCCAGATCGAGTGTTGCCCGTGCCGATGGCTCGCTGCTGGGACCAGAACCCATAGCCGTCACATGAGCGGCTATGGGTCAGTGCCAGCTTAGAAGTCCACCGAGTCGCTCGGATGGGCAACGCGCTCTTTCAGGGCGTCGGACATCGGGAAATTCAGGTTTTCGTTGTGGGGCGGGATCGGGCTCTCGAACCACTTGGCGTAGAGCTTGGTGAAGGCGCCGGAGGCCATCATACCCTTCAGGACGCCATCCGCGAGCGTCTTCAATTCCGTATCGTCCCTTTGCATCATCAAACCATAGGGCACCAGGGCGTAAGTCTCCGGCAGAAAGGCATACGCGGCCGGGTCAGGCGTGCGGGCTCTCAGGCTGGCGAGCAGGATATCGTCCTCCATGAAGGCGGCCGCCCGGCCGCTCTGGAGCGTCAGCATGGACTCGCCATGATCCTTGCCCTGAGTGATGTTGAATGTGCCACCCTTGTTCTTGATGTCGAAGGCAAAGCCGGTGGCGTTCGAGCCTTGGGTGACGATGACGGTCTTGCCGTTGAGGCCCTTCACATCGTGGATGCCGGAGGAAACCTTGGTCAGCCACCGGGCCGAGGAAACGAAAATCGCGACCGTGAAAGAAACCTGCTTGAGGCGGGCGGGGCTGCTCGACGTCGCGCCGCACTCCAGGTCGATCGTGCCGTTCTGGATGAGCGGAATGCGGTTGGAGGAGTCGACCGGCTGAAGCTTGACGTCCAGCTTGTCGAGCTTGAGATCCGTTTTGATCTTGTCGACGATCTGGGAACATAGGTCGAGAGAGAAGCCGATCGGCTTCTGGTTGGCGTCGAGATAGGAGAACGGGATCGACGCCTCGCGGTAGCCGAGCGTCACCGTGCCGGTCCGCTTGATCTTGGCCAATGTTGAGCTGTCGGCGGCAGCCGCCGTGGCGGCGAGGCCGAGCGCGACGGCACAGGATAATCTTACAAGCGTCTGCCCCAGAAACATCGGTTGCTCCTCTTGATGAAAACGGTCCCCGTGCGGGTCGCGTGAAACAGAGGCCGGCCAAGCCGGCCGGCATCGGTACCGGGCGGCCTAGCCGAGCTTGGACAGTACGGCGGTGCGAGGCTGCGTGGAGGGCACGTTGCGGGCGCGGATGGCTTCGATCAGCCGGTCGATGTCCGCCGGGGTGTTGAACATGCCGAGCGACACGCGAATACCGTCACGCTCGGGCGACACGCGGATGCCGTTCTGGGTGAAGTAATCCAGCCATTCAGCCGCCGGCAGCGCGATGACGTAGATGTGGGGCGAGCGGTGCTGCCGATCGCGCGGACCGACCAGGCCGACATCAAGTTGGTCCAGGCGCTCGATGAGATAGTCGCCGAGATCGAAGCAATGGTTTTGGATGTTGTCGATGCCCACCTCGTTGATGAGGTCTATGGCGGCACCGAGCGCCTGGATTGCCGGCAGGTTGTAGTTGCCCAGCTCGAACCGCCCGGCCGTCGCTGGCAGGGCCATGTTGTCGGCCCGGGCGATGAAGTCCGCCGGGGGCTCGGCGAGGCTGGCGGCGGCCAGATAGGCTGGCTCCATCTCGATCTTGGTCGCGTCCCAGTAGAGCAAGCCGAGCCCTTGAGGCACCAGCAGGCCCTTGTGCGTGCCCGAACCGATAAAGGTCGCCTTCATGGCCTTGGCGTCGATCGGCGTCACGCCGATACCCTGCATGACATCCACCACGAAGTAGAGGCCGTGCTGCTCGCAGAGTTCGCCCACGCTCTCGACGTCGAAACGGTGGCCGGCGTGGAAGGTGACATGCGACATGGAAATGGCGCGGGTCCTGGCGTCGATATGGGACCGGAAGCTGTCCGCGTTGACCACCTCGTTCATGGGGATGAACACGACCTCGACGCCCTTCTTCTTTAAATTGAGGAAGGCATAGGCGTTGTTGGGATGGTCGCCGTGGATCATCAGCACCTTGTCGCCGGCTTGGAGCGGCAACGCGTTGGCGGCGATGTTCATGCTCTCGGAGGTGTTCTTGGTGAAGGCGATCTCGTGCGGCTGCGCGCCGATGAGAGCCGCCACCTTGGCCCGGGTTTCCTCCAGCCGGTTGAGCCAGACCTGCTTGGGGCCGGCCGTCTCGAACCCTTCGTGCAAGAACAGCTCGTAGGCCGCCTTCACGGGACGGGACAGCGGCGTCTGGAAGCCGCTGTCCAGGTAAACCACATGCTCGGCGGCCGGAAACGCCTGGCGGATGGCGGCAACGTCGTAAGTCTGGGTCATGATCGCTCCGGTGACGCGGATGTGGCGGAGCATCGCGCCGGACATATCCGGCGGCCTCACCGACCCGTCTGGGCTTTCCGCTGACGCAAATTGCGATGAACTATCGGCCTGTGCCCGAAAATTCGGCAGGCCAGTTCGTTGCTGCAAAAATACACTGCGCCCGGGCAGCGTCGAGTCTGAACATCAAGAAACAGTATTTTTTATTCCGAAAATTGAGAATTTGAAGATTCTTCAGCATCCTGCAGGATGGTGTCGGACAACAGCTTAGCTGCTTCCTGTAGGGGCCCGATAAAGGCGTCCAGGCCGGCGAAACCGACGCGGGCCGAAGGCACGGAAACCCCGAGGCAGGCGATCAGGTCGCCGTCCGGCGACACAATGGGGACGGCGCAGCCGACGACGCCAAGGACGTATTCCTCGTTGGTCTTGGCCCAACCGCGGCGGCGGATGATGTCGAGTTGGACCAGCAGGGTTTCCGGGTCGGCGATCGTGGTGGGGGTGTGTCGCACCAGAGGCAGGGAATGGGCGAGGCGATGCCGCACCTTGGCGGGCAGCCGGCTCATGTAGATTTTGCCTGTGGACGTGCAGTGAAGGGGCGCGGCGGCGCCTGGGTTGAACTGCAACCCCTGCTGCTGCTTCGACTGGACGCTATCGACATAGGCCACGACATTGTCGCGCACGATACCGATCTCGCATTGCTCGCCGATCCGGTCCGCGACTGCACTCAACACGGCGTTTCGGCGTACGGTGCGGAAGGCCGCCCCGATGGTCTTGGCCGAGAGCGTCACTAAGGCGCTTCCAACGACATACCTTTTCGTGCCGAGCGCCTTCTGTACGAGGCCCCGGCCTTCGAGGTTGCCGATCAGGCGATGCGCGGTGGGTAGCGGCAGAGCAAGCGCGGTAGCGATCTCGGCGGCCGAAAGCGCCTTCTTCTGCTCGGCCACGAAGGTCAGGATGGCAAGCGCCCGGTCCAGTGGCCCGTCCTGGGACCTGGGAAGCTGGTCGGCCACTGATCGATCCTCGGCGTGAAAGGCGTTCGCCTGTGCCCTACCTCGGCGATCCTGCAAAGGTCTGGACAGGTCATGCCTATGGACCGGCCGCATCGCCTGGTCCGATGGGGGCAGAGTGGCGCACCGTCGTCTGGTGCGAAACTCAAGAATTATGCACAGGACCTAAGCCCCTGCGTTCATTTGGCCTTTGCCGTGCATAAATCACGTGCGAAAGTGCGGGATGATTTACGGCTATGCGCGGGTATCGACGGACGGGCAGAGCGTTGACGCACAGGTGCGGCAACTGACGGATGCCGGTTGCGCGAAAATCTTCCGTGAAACTGCCTCGGGCGCGGCGTCTGATCGGGCCCAGCTTCGCAAGGCTATCGCTGCCCTCGGCTCCGATGACGTGCTGGTCGTGACGCGACTGGACCGTCTGGCGCGGTCAACACGGGACCTGCTCAACACCTTGGCCGCTATATCGGAAGCCGGGGCCGGTTTTCGCTGCCTCGACAACGGATGGGCCGATACCACGACGCCGCATGGCCGATTGCTGGTGACAATCCTAGGTGGGCTTGCAGAATTTGAACGAACGCTGATTGCGTCGCGGACCGGTGAGGGTAGGGAGCGTGCAAAGGCTCGGGGGGTGAGGATGGGTCGAAAACCCAAGTTGTCGATGCATCAACGGCGGGAAGCATTGCAGCGGCGGGAAGCGGGCGAAAACGTCACCGATATCGCCCGGACTTACAATGTCAGCCACAGCACGATATCGCGTCTTCATTGAAAGTAATCACGAATAAATATAGTATTCAGGTGGGAAACACGGGCACATGACTTTCAACGGAAAAGGCTATTTGGACGCCGGTCTTCACCCCATGACCATGGAGGATATGGAAAAAGCTTTCGTTACGCCATTCCCCTATTCTTCGACGCGTAAAAATATCCTCGACGGGTATAAGAAGCATACCGACGATTTGCTCAAGACCATTAGCGAGTTTATCCAGTTCGTAGACGGTAGTTTTGTATCTAACAAAAACGATCCGGGCGATGTAGACCTGATTTGCTTTATAGACGGCGACGTCCTGGACGCCTTACCTCCTACCGAACAAGCCAAGATCGGCGCATTGCTGGCCGGAAAATTAACTAAAGCTTCCCATATGTGTGATGCATACTTTTGCCCTATGTACCCGGAACACCATCCAAATTATGAATTTTATAGGTCCAAGAGGAAATACTGGATGGGAGAGTTTGGTTTCGACCGTACCGATGTCCCAAAAGGTGTTGTCGTCGTAGAGCGCAAGGCTGCGCCTGTGGCAGCGGCTCCGGCCGCCCCGGCGGCGGCTCCTGGGGTTGTGATATGAACCTCTGGCAGAACATCGACCCGGCCGAAGCCGAAGCCCGTCTGCGAGGCCTGAACCGCCGCCTTGCCGAACTCGATGAGGCAATGAAGGGCGGTCAGCGAATGCTCGCGGACAACCCGAAAAGCTTCTCCGCGCAACTGTCCTTGGACAGTCTCAGCCAACTGCAAGAGAGATTGCAGGCCGAACGGGTGCATCTGGTGAAACACCGGACACGCGAACGCTTGGCTATAAGCCTCAATGGGGCTGGCTTTGTCGATCATACGGCCAGCATCGGACAGCTAGGTTTCTTCCTCGTCCGGGTGCAGAGTCTTTACCAGAGCATAGCGCAGGCCATTACAACTGGCCCCCGGCTGCGGGGCCCGATATCGAACGATATCATGCGCTCGACAAACCTTCGATTTGCGAACGTATTTCCGTCGTCGTTCGGCATGGAAATATTCGTCAATTCGTCGTTCGACCAGTTTGGGGAGAGCACGGCCGTATCGTCGTTGCAGACTCTGTTCAACTTGCTCAATGCTGCCCGTAAAGAGCATGAAATTGCGCGTCTATCCGGCGAACTTGGTCAAAGATCTTTAAACCATCTCAAGCATGTATTAGCCGACCTCAACAAAGCCGGGTCTGGTTTCTCGCTCGACTGGACCGACAGCGCAGGCACTAAGTACGCTTGGACAGCCACTTCGGAGGACATCCCGGCACTCAGTCGGAACGTCAATCGCTTTCAAGAGCGGTATATTGGCGAAAAAGTCGTTCAAGGCGCACTTACCGGCGCAAGTCTGCTTCGCAACCGATTTGAATTTCTCGACATGGACAAGCATGTCCTAGAAGGAAAAATCACGCGGGCCGTAAAGCCAAATTTGCGGGAATTCTTCGGCCGTTGGTGTCAGGTCACGCTCGACCAAATCGATATCATTGAGAGTGTAAGCGGCGAAACAAAAACCTATTACACGCTTCTCAAGATCGAGCCGCGTCCCGATCCTGTCGAACCTACAGCGCACTAATCGCATTTCTGGCATAGGGCGCTAGACTGTTAGCCCCTAGGGACTTACCGAAGGGCCGTCATGGACAGGCGCGTCATAACGGTCGAGCAAGCTGAGGCCGAGAACCCCGGCGTTCCCTCCGTTCCAGACCTCGCCAAGCCCTTCGGCGGCGTCAACGGTCAATGGGAACGGCTCAAGGCGGCGATGCAGCCGGGCGATGAGCTGGTTGCCTTTAACAGCCCTCTTGCAAGCTGGCGGGCCTTTTGCGGCCGTCAGGGCGTTGCTCTGGTGCGGGATGGTCAAACGGTGATGGAAGTCGTGACCATGCTGAACTGACGGCCGGGCGTCACGCCTCGAACGTCAGCCGGGGGTCGTGGTCGCGGCCGTCATAGCCCGCCGGATTGCACAGGATGCGCGTCCGGCCGATCCGATAGTCTGACCGGGCATGGATATGGCCGTGAACCCACAGGCCGGGGCGGCGGTCAAAGATCAGGTGTTCAAGGTCGGTCGCATAGTAGCTGCTGAGGGCGTCCGCCTGCTCGGCCTCGGGCAGGGACCGGCGCGACGGGGCGAAGTGGGTCATGACGATGCTGCCCGCCTCGATGCGCTCGGCCAGGAACCGCACCTGGTCGGCATGGCGGGCCTTGATCCCGTCCACGGTCAGGCCGCGCACCCTGCGAAAATCGTTCATCCCCTCCTGGCATTCCTGCTCGGTGTCTGGATTACCGCCGTCGAAGTCGGTCCAGAGGGTGCAAGCGGTCACGCCGAACGCCTGGAAGGCGGGGCCAAAGCGGTAATTGTCCCGCGCAGCCGGGGCGGTGTCGTCGTCCCACTCCCCGCCATAGCCGTAGTGGTTGCCAGGAATGTCGGCCACGGCATTGAAGCGGTCGCACAGGCGCTCGATCACGGCGCGATAAATGTTGCGGCGCCGGTAGGTGCCGGTGTCGCCCGCCAGCAGCAGCACGGTGTCCTGGTCGTCGGGCAGGGGCGGCAACAGGCGGTCGATATGCTTCCCGGCCTTGAACGGGTTCTCCGGCCAGAATTCCGAATGAATGTCAGAGACAAGGCGGTAGCGCATGGCGGAAACATAGACGGTTTCCGCCTACCTGGTCAGGGACGGCACTCGGCGCAAAACATCCTGACGCCCTCGCGTTGCCGCGGGATGATCGACGGCTCATGCATTGGCTGCTCGCCCATGATCCACTGGCGGGTTTCGTAGGCCCTGCCGCCGACGTGCTGGGCGAGTTCCTTTTCGGCGCATGAAGTGCAGCCTCCGGCGACGATCAGCGCCGCGGCCCAGGCGTCATCAAGGGCGCGTGACAGCACGACATGGGCAACCATTTCTCGTTCGTGGTCGTCATCGGCCATGGGTCGGAATGATTGTCAGCGCGCCGGGGCGGGCGCCAGGGCCGCCATCTCGCCAGGCTCCCATGCCTCGGGCTGGGCGTCCAGCTTCGCGGCTTCGCCTAGATCCATATGGAAGCGCAGGAAGCCGTTGATTTCCTCGGTGGCGTTGATGCCCTCTGATTTCATCCAGGCCAGCACGTCGGCGTCAATCTCGACGGTCACGGCAAGGCGCGGGACAGGCGCAGCAGCAGCGTTCTCAAAATGATTTTTCGGCGTGTCATTCATCAGAAAGTATAGACACGAAATAATTAAATATTGCTTAGGCTATATCTGTTGCGAAGCGACCAATTAATCAGTTTCCGTGGCGGGCTCGCCTCGTGCCAATACTTCGCCATCCTCTGTCGGCCAAAATTTCATGCCCTTCATGAATTCCGGCACGTGGCTCAACCGGTCCTCGACCGGGATGCCTACGACGTCGGGCGGCAAGAGGTAGGTTTTCCGCTTCGTGACGATGACCGTCCATGGTCGGAAATCGGTATGGATGACAGTGCCGCTCATTGGTTGAACGGGATGCGCTTCCATCCCCGTTTCCCGCATTGATAGGCTTGCCCGTCGATCCGCACCACATCGCCAATTGAGGTTGAAGCGTGTTGGCCAGGTGCAACGGTCAACTGCGGGTAGGCTGTCCAGTCCTCGGCATTCGTCAGGCGGAAAGCCTCGTCTAAAGCTTCGTGGGCCGGCAAATCCGTCTGAAAGGATGCTGCCAGGGTCATGTCATTCGTCGGCATGTCCTCGCCCGTGATCGTCAGCATGTGATCCGGTGAACGCTGTTGGAATATTTCTACAAGCTTCATGACTGGTGCGATCATAACAAGCTCGGCTGCTTGGGCTGCGCTGTCTTTGGCGCGGGCAGGTGGATCGTGGCGACAATCTCCGGTTCACGGGTGCGGGCCTGGGCCAGGTCGTAGGCCAATTGCAGGCGCAACCACGTCTCGGCGCTCGATCCGAACACCTTCTCGAAGCGGATCGCCATGTCCGGGGTCACGCCGCCGCGCTCGTTGATGATCTTGTCGAGCGTCTGCCGGCTGACGCCGAGGGCTTCGGCGGCCGCCCCGACCTTCAAATCCAGTTCGGGCAGGCAATCCTCGCGGATGATGCGGCCGGGATGGGGTGGGTTCTTCATGGTCATGGCAGTATTCCCTAGTGATAATCTACGTGGTCAAGGTCAAAAGCATCGCCGTCAACGAAGCGGAAAAGAATCCGCCAGTTGCCAGTAATCCAGACGGCATGGAATCCGGCATACTCACGGTGCAGAGGGTGCAGCTTGAAGCCGGCAACGTCGATATCGTTGATCGAAGCGGCCTGATCGATAACCGCCAGCCGGTTTTCGATGCGGCTGACCTGGTCGGCGGGTAGCCCTTTGCTGTCCCCGTCCTCGAACAATTTCCGCAATTTCTTATTTTTGAACGATCTAATCATGCTCACCAATAATAAGTTTATGCTGACAATTTGCAGTTGTCAACCCTTCCCTGCTAAGCCCCTTTCTTCCGGTTCGTTCGCCCGCTGCTGTCTGGATTCCTGGCCTTGTTCTTAAAACCGTCGGCGGATCGGCGTAGCCGATGTGTCGGCGGCCCTCTGTACGGCCTGCCCCATGCCTTTGTTCGATCCCTGAGCGGAGCGACGAAAGAACATGCCTTCGTCCCGAACATGATCCACGCAGCATGGTCTGGCCGGATCTGTCACCCGAAGGGCCGTAGCGCAGCGGAGGACGGCGAAGCCGTTGACGATCCGGTTGACCTGCTATGCTCGATGCGTCGGGGAATCATTGAAGTATCGGGCGTAGCCCGATTCCGCTTTCAGGCCGCGTAGCGGCCCCTCTCATTAAGGCGGCGCTTTGCGCCGTCCGATTGCGGCCGTAGGCCGCTTCCTTTGCGTTAGCGATCGTTACCGAAGGCGGAAACCGGAATCGGGTTCCGGTCGCGAAGCGACTAGAGCGTGGGCCGTGAGGCAACGGTTAGCTTTTTCCACAGGGTAAGTCTTTGCCGTGTAGTGTGTTCTAGTGTTCTAAGATTCGTGTTCCCCCCTAAAAGCGCCAAGGTTAACAAAGGGTTGCTGACCTTGAGGGGGACAAATTGGGCCAAAACGCGATTTCAGGGGGACAGATTGGGCCGTCAGGGGGAGAGATTGGGCCAACAATCCACAGCCGCCATTTTCATTCAGGGGGACAGATTGGGCCAGCCTTGGACTCGCTCAGGGGGACAGATTGGGCCGGGTTTTGCATCCATGAAGGGGACATAAACTAGGCCGTTGCCGTCCCCCTGAAGCCGGGCTATGCTCAAGCGGCATGGATTCGAATGTCTTGCCCTTATTCCCCGAAGATAACCTCAAGCTGCCGGCTGCATCCGGGTCGGTCTGGAAAGTCGATCATCAGGACCCGGCGACGGTTCCGGTGCCGTTGCAAATCGTCATCAATAAGGTCGAGGGTCCTTATACGGAGCAGGATCGGAAACTATGGACGTTCCTGCTTCATGCCGTCTTCGATGAGATTGGCGAAAACACGGTTCACGAACTGAACATCATCGATATCAATCGCGTCTTTCGCGAGGTCGGCGGCAAACATGACAGCGCCTGGATATGGGAGAGCGCCAAGCGCCTGACGCGGACCGTCATCGAATGGGAATATACCTTCGAGGATGATCGGTTCGATGGGGTAAGTTCGCTGTTCGGCGCGCAGATATCGAAGCCTATGCGGGCTGCCGGTATCCTCCGTTTTAGCTTTCCCGCCCTGCTCATCCCGATCATCAAGCAGCCATCGCGCTTCGCACGGCTGCGGGTCCATTTCCTGATAAAGCTGTCCGGCAAATACGCCGTCACCTTGTACGAAATCCTCGAAGGCTATGCCAACCGGCACGATCCATCCTTCACGGTATCGCTCAAAGAGTTGCGGCATTGGCTTAAGGTGCCGGATAATTCCTATGACGACTGGAAGGATTTCAAAAAACGGGTCTTGGACCCTGCCGTCGATCAGATCAATGATGACCCGCTCGGGGCGGGCTTCACGGTCGCTTATACCCCTCTGCGGCAAGGCCGCTTCTATGACGCCGTGACGTTCCGGGTGGACAAGACCAATGCCCGCCGCGCGATCGAAGGCACGATCCGGCGCAACATCAAAACGAAGGCGAACCGGGGCAATCCCACGGCCCGCCCCATCCTCAAGCCGGACACCTATGCCAGGGCGCGCAAGGCTGGTCCCGGCCTAGACGTTCACGGCGCGGAGGCGGATTTCTGGGCCTTCTGGGAGAGCAAGGGTCGGCCGGCTTTCGACAAGAGCGCGGACGCTGCTTTCATTGGCTGGTGCCGGAAAAAAGCGGCTGAACTCTAACGCCGCCGATTGGGCGAATTGGCTAAGGCAACGGATCGGGGGACCTGTTGCCTTGCAGTAAATGAAGGCCCAGGACCCTCTTTCAATTCTGAGAAAATCGCATCATCTTGGTGTCGTCGCGGTCCCTCGGTAGTCCGCGGCCCTGAGCGGGGATATGCGTAAGCGGATATACACCCACGAGGAATGGCTTTCGGACCTGGCCGCGCTCGGCATTGACGAAGGCATGCCGATCAACAAGGTGCTGGTCAACCGGCATTACCGGGAAGCCGCCCCAAAGGCGCATCC
This sequence comes from Methylobacterium sp. GC_Met_2, assembly GCF_026540795.1. Taxonomy (NCBI): domain Bacteria; kingdom Pseudomonadati; phylum Pseudomonadota; class Alphaproteobacteria; order Hyphomicrobiales; family Methylobacteriaceae; genus Methylobacterium; species Methylobacterium sp. GC_Met_2. Next base: position 5,144 of record NZ_JALNUM010000076.1, on the reverse strand, counting down.
GGATCTAAACGGCGGCACCAATGATCGGATGGTTGCGGTCAACGTCGCCAGGGACAGGCTGAAAAAGTGGATCGACGACAACAAGCCGACGCCGTTCAAGGCGCGGGCGGAAACGCCGAAGCCTCCGCCACGGCAGGAAAAGCCGAAGGCTGAAACGCCACCTCCGCCGCCTCCACCACCGCCGCCCGAACCTGATCCCGAGCCGGCGCCAGAACCAGAACCCGCGCCACAGCCTGAGCCGGAGACGGCGAAGGAACAGCCTCGCGCGCCTGACCCGCCGCCCAGGCCGGAAACGCCGCCACGGCCTCGCGCAAGGCGTTGGAGGGCGCCGCGGGTCGAGTGGCCCGGCTGGCGACCATATATGCCTGACTGGCGCGATCCCCTGACGCGTGGATGGGACAGGGTTCGGCCGCGCACCACCGCCGGTGCGATGAAATATCTATTCCTGATGGGCGCGGGGATTTACGGCCTCGCGGCATCGGGGCTGGAACTGCCGGAATTGCCGGTCCTTTGGGACACATACGTGCCGCAGGGACCGAGGATAATGCCGCTACAGCCACGCTTGGACCCTGTGCGCCAGGCTGAGGCTCCGCAGAAGGCGGTTCAGACAGCCGCCATTCCTCAAGCGACGGTAACGCCGCCCGCCGCGATAACCCCCGCTCCGGTCAAGCCGTCGATCGCGCCGCCGACAATGGCCAAACCGGACGCGCGCACGGCGGACATACTGGCGGCGCAAGCGCGTGCCGATGCCGCGGCGAAGTGGGAGGCGGCACAAAGGAACAGCCGCGCTTCGATACCGGATAACTATGACGGCCCTATAGGAGCGGCGACCGATCACCCGCTGCATCCGCCGGGAACGCCACCCGCCAAGCGGCCAGGGAAATTCGTCTTCTATCCCGAGGGTCTGCCAGAGGCGTGGGGCGGTCGGATCGCATCGAACCAAGGGGGCATAATCGATGATTACGCCTCGCCGGTTGGGTCGGCCGTCAATCGTCCTTCGTCGCCGGGAGGGTACGGCCAGAGGGTTTCCCCGGTCGGCCCGCGTCCGGTCGATCAACGATTGCAGGGGGCGAACGAACGATATCAGGCGCGGCTTCAACAAAAGTTGGAAGTCTGGTGCCGGCGGCACTCGTGGGCGGACCGGGGCTGGCGGGAAAACCAGTGCGATTTCGTGGTTCCCTGAGCCCGCTGCGGTAAAGGGCATATCTGATCGCCAGCCAGCCACAGAACAAAACGAACGTGCTGGCGAGCAGGCGCGTCCATTTCTCCTCGCCGACGATCCGGCCCCACATGCCGGCGAGGTAGCCGAAATGCCCCAACACGGCGAGCGTGGCGCCGATGATGGCAAGCGCGGTGAAAAGGACGCTTTGCCATTTTGGCTGTGACGGCATGGCCGCATTCCCTCGAACACTACGGCTGAAGGTACACGATCCGCGCCGAACGGCTATGGTCTAGGGCTCGAACCTTCTGCCGCGATCGAAGCCCCGGTTATTGGCGGGCGTATCCTGTTTTGGTGAGGCGCGACGCGGCCGGTTATTGCGTTGACGGTCGACGCCGAGGACGGATTTGCGTTCGGCGTTTCGGACGTTCCACGCCTGCTTAAGTTCGCCCTCCTGCTGCTTGTGCGTCGAGCGGAGGGTTTCCGCCTGGCGCACGAAATCGCCCTGCACCTTGGCAAAATCGCGGGCCATGTCCTTGTCGATTTTCAGGCCGGCCGCGCTGATCTCGGTCTTGATCTGCTTGGCAAGGTCGCGCCGTTCCGTTTCCTGGGCGGCCTCGAAAACATGATGCCGCTGCGCCGATGAAATCATGCTGTAAAAAATCGTGAGCGCATTGGCCGTCGGGTCGGCCTGACGCATCGCCTGATAGACGAAGGCCATGCTCCACAGCTTCGACAGGGTGCCACTCTCGGCGGCCTGGAAGGTGGCCCGTTCCTCGCGCTGATGCTTGAACAGTTCGCGCCACCGGCCTTTCGCAAAATCCTTGATCTCCGTCGCCTTGGCGGTTTTCAGGTTGGCGGCCGTCGCCTGCATGCGGCCCTGTACCGTGCCGAACGTGCGGTTCAACTCTCCCCATTGGCGGACATGGGCGGCTCGCATCGTCCGGCCCATGGCATACAGGTGGGCGTCCTTCTGCTTCTGGTCGCTGCGGACGAATTCGGCGGCAAGGTTGTCGTTGCCGGTCGCCTTCTGCGCCTCGAATTTCTGGCGCGGGACGCGGGGCGCATTCACCTTCTCGCCCTGCTGCCGGCGCTCGGTGTTCTTGACCCTTTCCGGGCAGTAGATTTTCCCCCTGCCCTGCTCGTAGCGCATGGCCCACTCGGACAGCTTCAACTTGGAGTTGGAAAGCGTGGCCGCGATGCCGTTTGACGAATTGACCCTGTTCACCAGCACATGAACATGTGCGTGGGGCTCGTCGTTATGGGCGACGATCAGCGCCTGATGATCCTCAAGGCCAAGCTCTTTCAGCGTGGCTCGCGCCGCCTCCATCTGTTCATCGCGCGTCGGCTTCTCGTCGGGGTGCCATGCGAGCGAATAGGCGAAAACCGGCTTGGTCAGTTTCCGGCCGGTCGCCTTGATGCCCGCCGCCTCTTTCAGATCCTTCTGGGTCATGGCGGTGTGCGCCATCATCCGCCAGGCGCGATCGGGATCATTGGTCGGGAGGTTGACGGCCTCGGTCCAGGCAACGCGCTCTTTGGTCGAGCGGGCTTTTTCGCCGTCCTGACGCTTGTCGTTCAGGTAGTAGGCGGCGGCACCCTTGAAGCTGGTCCCGCCCTCAGTCTGTGCCGGGATCATAGATGCCATCCAGCATCGCGTTGATACGGTTGATCAGGTCCGCCAGCTTCGCAGCATGCGGGGCGCGTCCGGCGTTCACGTGGTGGGTGTGCTGGTTGAGGTTGACGCCGATCCGCAACAGTGCGGTCGCAAGCGCCGCGGTTGCCTGCTGCTCGCCGTGCGCCGGCGGCAGGCGGTAGCCGAGGGACCGGCGACGGAGAAACTCGGCCGTCGTCAGGCCGAGGGCATGGGCCGTGCGGTCGAGTTCCGCACGCTCTGCCGTGGTGAGGCGGACGTGTAAAAGCTGGTCCCGCCGTTCCTCTGTCGCCTTCCGTGGCCGTGCCATGTCGCGCCGCCTTTTGCGGTCGCCGGGGGTGTCCAGAGGGGGGTTCTTCCCACCCTTTGGCCAGAGTTTTTGTGTAACAAAAACACATCTGGCTATCCCCAGCCTTACCATAATAGGGGCCGGGAATTAAGAATTGAAGAAGGGCACGGGACGGTCGAGCGAATAAAGCTTACGCCCCCTCCTCCCTGTCAGATATTTGGAACCATCCAACCTTGACGGTATCGTTCCAATATCGAGCCACAGGGGGTGTCATGGCGTACCAACCGACGACAGATGCCGGCCGTGCAATCGACTCCGCACGTAACGCGATGTGGGCGTTCTGGGCCTATCTCTGGGCGGCCATTCAATATCTCTGGAACCTGACGCCTTACGACTGGCCGATATGGGCCAAGCTGCTCATCTACCCGATTGTCCTGACCCTGATCCGCATGCTCGTCGTCGGATGGCATGACATCTGGGACGGGCTGCTGGGACGAAAGGGCGACGTGTTCGGCAAGGCGAAATTCGCCAACATGAACGATCTAAAACGGGCCGGGATGCTGCAACCTGGCGGGCGCTTTCTCGGGCAGTTCAAAGGCCGGAATATCTCACTCCACGGTGAGGGGCATATCCTGACAATCGCGGCGCAGGGTGGCGGAAAAACAACCGGCCTCATCATCCCGACGCTGCTGAGCTACACGACCGGCACCGTCATCGTGACGGACCCCAAGGGCGCCATCACGGCTCAAACAAAAGCGATGCGGGAGACGCTTGGACCCGTCATCGTCCTGAACCCCTGGAACGAGGAATTGAAATCCGATCCGTCTTTCGGGCTCGATCTGGGCGACCACGGTTTCAATCCGCTGCAGCTGGTCGGCCCCGATGCTCAAGGGATGGATGCCGCGGCCAAGGTTACGGGCATCATCCTGCCGGACAAGAAAGGCGGCGATCCATACTGGACGCGGGAAGGCCGTGCGCTGCTCGAATGGGCGATGCTGTTCACCGCCGTTACTCAACCTAAAGGCATGCTCAACCTGCCGAACGTCCGCGCCATGCTCATGGCTACCCCCGATCTCATGAAGGCGTTCAAGGCGGTCTATGAGGGCAACCAAAAGGGTCCAGGCTGGCCGACGTTAAAGGAGGGCGCCGCGAAATATATCGGTATGCTCGGGAAGGAAGCCGGCGGACAATTCAACGGCATCCTCGGCGCCGCTACGGACGCCCTAAAAATCTACGGCATCGAACGCACGCTGGCGAACCATGTGGCGGCAAAGGGCTTCGACCTGACGACGCTGAAAGGCGACAAGCCGATCACGGTCTATGTCATCTGCCCGCCGGATCACCTCATCGGTGACGACGTGGCATGGCTGAACCTCACCCTCGCACTGATCTGCCAGCAAATCGGCAAGCCGGGATTTGCCCGCGAAACGGTCCTGCTCGTGGACGAATTTCCGGCCCTTGGTTTTTTGCCGAATTTGATGGGGTCGCTAGAGCAGTTCCGCGAGGCCGGATTGCGGGCGCACCTGATCGCGCAAAATCCAGGGCAAATCCTCTCGATCTATCAAAAGGAAGGGATGGTGCGGCTCTGGGGCTGCTGCGACGTGAAGCAGTTTTTCCGCTTCACCGACTACCAGCACGCGAAGGACGTTTCGGACTGGGCCGGTGAAATCACGACACTGACGACGACGAAAAACGCCAGGGGCGAGGAGTCGGTTTCAATGGTGGGAACGCCTCTGATCCGGCCGGAGGAACTGGTTGGGATGAAGGCGGATGCGCAGATTATTCTGCGGCCGGCGATGCACCCGATCAGGGCGAAAATCTTTCCCTATTTCAAAAGCGGCAAATGGCGGGACATGGTGCAGCCAAACCCCTATCGGCGGAGGGCATAAAGGATCAGGAGCGGTCAGCAAATTCCATGATCCCGGCGCGGGTGAGCCACGCCTGATTTTTCGCATACCATTGCCACGCCTCGCGGTTGGTCAGACCGGCGAACAGGGCGGCAAACTCGTACCATGCCGCTTCCGTTGGGCCTTTCGCGTGAAGGT
>NZ_JALNUM010000075.1:0-32795 GCF_026540795.1 Methylobacterium sp. GC_Met_2 | reverse complement strand
TTCATGACGGATAACGCTTCATTCTGCACCGTCGCTCCCCTCTCTTGACCCCCTTTCCGGGGGCCACCCTCCTCCGCAGAGGGGGGAGGGAAGCCGTACGGCCAGTTCAGCCTTACGCCGCCTTGCGCAAACCCGCAGCAGCCCGGGCCGCCTGCTCGATCGCCGCCGGATCGGGCGTACCGGGCTTCACCACCCAGCTGCCGCCGACGCAGAGCACCGACGGGATCGCCAGCCAATCCGGCGCTGTCGCCTCGGTGATGCCGCCGGTCGGGCAGAACCGCACCGCGCCGAACACCGCCGCGTGGGACTTCAACGCCTTGATGCCGCCCGCTGCTTCGGCCGGGAAGAACTTGAACCGGTCGAGCCCGTGATCCAGTCCGCGCATGATGTCGGCCGCGGTGGCGATGCCCGGCAGGTAGGGTACGCCATTGGCCTTGGCGGCGTCGGTCAGCGGCTCCGTGAGGCCGGGCGAGACGATGAACTCGGCCCCCGCCGCCAGGGCGTTCTCCAGATCGCGGGGGTTGAGCACCGTCCCGGCACCCACGACCGCACCTTCGACCCGGGTCATCTCCCGGATCACGTCGAGGGCGGCCGGCGTGCGCAGGGTGACCTCCAAGGCGGTCAGCCCGCCCTTCGCCAAGGCCTCGGCGATGGGCCGGGCCTGGGCGACATCGTCGATCACCAGGACCGGTATGACGGGCACGGAGCGCATCAGCGCGTCGATGCTGGTCAGATCGTTCATGGTCGGCAACTCCTGTCCTAAATTCAGAGGCCGGCGGCGGCGAGCATCGCGGAGGCGCCGCGCTCCGCCGTATCGGCCCCATGGCGCATGAACGCGAATAACTCGCGCCCGGTGCCCTGGCTGGGCGGCGGTGCTTCGGCTTCGGGTCGGGCGGCGAACTCGGCTTCGTCCACCAGCACTTCGAGCAGACCGTCGGCGGCGCTGAGCCGGACGATGTCGCCGTCGCGGATCCGGCCGATCGGTCCGCCGCCGAGCGCCTCGGGGCTGAGGTGGATGGCGGCCGGGACTTTTCCGGAGGCGCCGGACATCCGGCCGTCCGTTACCAGGGCAACCTTGTGGCCGCGGTCCTGCAGCACGCCGAGCGGCGGGGTGAGCTTGTGCAATTCCGGCATGCCGTTGGCCTTCGGCCCCTGAAACCGGACCACAACCACGACGTCCCGCTCCAGCTCGCCGGCCTTGAACGCCTTCAGCACCTCGTCCTGATCGGAAAACACCCGCGCCGGGGCCTCGATGGTCCGGCGCTGCTCCTCGACGGCGCTGGTCTTGAACGTCGCCCGTCCGAGATTGCCCTTCACCAGCCGCATGCCGCCATCCGGCTGGAACGGGGTGGCGGGCCGCCGGAGCATGGCATCGTCCAGGCTCTCCGACACGGCGTCCTCGAAAACCAATTCCTCCCCGTCGAGCTTCGGGTCGCGGGCGTGGTCGCGCAGCGACTGGCCCGCCACGGTGAGGATGTCGCCGTGTAGCAGGCCCGCATCCAGCAGCGCGGCCATCACGAAGCTCATGCCGCCGGCCGCGTGGAAGTGGTTCACGTCGCCCGCGCCATTCGGATAGACGCGCGCGATCAGCGGCACGGCGCTGGATAGCCGGTCGATATCCGCCCAGTCGATCACGATGCCGGCGGCGCGTGCGATGGCCGGCAAATGGATCGCGTGGTTGGTCGAGCCGCCCGTGGCGAGCAGGCCGACGGCCGCGTTCACGATCGCCTTTTCGTCGACGCAGAGGCCGAGAGGCCGGTAATCGTTGCCGGCGGCGCCGATCTCGGCGAGCCGGTGGATCGCCGCCCGGGTCACGGCCTGCCGCAGCTTGGTACCGGGATTGATGAAGGACGCGCCCGGCATGTGCAGGCCCATCATGTCCATCATCATCTGGTTGGAGTTGGCGGTGCCGTAGAACGTGCAGGTGCCGGCCGAGTGGTAGGAGGCGGATTCGGATTCGAGAAGTTCCGCGCGGCCGATCTTGCCCTCGGCGTAGAGCTGGCGGATCCGCTGCTTTTCCTTGTTGGCCAGCCCCGACGGCATCGGGCCGGCCGGGATCAGAATGGTCGGCAGGTGGCCGAAGCGGAGCGCCCCGATCAGCAGGCCCGGCACGATCTTGTCGCAGATGCCGAGCAAAGCCGCGCCGTCGAACATGCCGTGGCTGAGCGCCACCGCGGTCGAGAGCGCGATCGCATCCCGGGAGAACAGCGACAGCTCCATGCCGCTCTGGCCCTGCGTGACCCCATCGCACATGGCCGGCGTCCCGCCCGCAACCTGAGCGGTCGCGCCACGCTCGCGGGCGAACAGCTTGATCTGCTCCGGGTAGCGCCCGTACGGCTGATGGGCCGAGAGCATGTCGTTGTAGGCGGTGACGATGCCGATATTCATCGCGGTCCGCTCGTCGCGGATCGCCGCCTTGTCCTCGCCGGCGGCCGCGAAGCCGTGGGCGAGGTTGCCGCAGGCGAGCTTGCCGCGCCGGACCCCCGCCTCGCGCTCGCGGGCGATCAGGTCGAGATAGGCGCGTCGGGTCTCGCGGGAGCGCGTCACGACGCGCTCGGTGACCGCCGCGACCTCGGGATGAAGCTCGGTCATGCTGGTTTCTCCAGGCTCGGCGCAGGGCTACGTCGGTTGCCGGTACTTAAGCTGTGTGCCGCGGGATGTAACCCGGCCGGTGCCGAGACCCGCTCTGCCTCAATCCTCTGCCGGCGGCCGAATTCGTACGTCGCGTGCGGCCCCGACGCTGGCCGCAGTTGCCCCTCGCCCCGCTTGCGGGAAGAGGGCTCCGGCGACCTTGCCGTCGCCGGAGCGAGGCGGTAGCCGAAGGTGAGGGGGAGGCGCCGGAAGAGTCTTATCCCGTCGAGCTCCCTCACCGCCGCTCCGGCTACGCCTCCGCTTCCCGCACGGACGACGAGGTCCGTGCAGGCCTCTCCCCGCGTGCGGGGAGGGGGGATTCGGGGCAACCATGACGCCTCTTCAGCAAAGCCCCATCGTGAATTGCAGCGGCCCTCAATATTCCCAGAAGATCCGCTGCAGCTCCTTCGTGTCGCTCGTCTTGGTGAGCGCCACGGCCGCCAGGATCTTGGCCTTGGCGGGGTTCAGGTCGTTGGCGACCACCCAGTCGTACGTGTCGTCCGGCTGCTCGGCGTTGCGCAGCACGAGCCCATCGGGCACGCGCGACGAGCGGATGATGAGCGTACCCTTGGAGCGGATGTCCTTGAGCTTGTCGACGAGGTAGCCCGCCACCGAGCCGTTGCCGGTGCCGGCATTGACGATCGCCTTCGCGCCCGCCTGAACCTCCGCGTCGTAGACACCCGGGATCATGTTGCCCGAACCGTAGACGATCCCGACCAGCGGCAGGCTATCGATCTGGTCGATGTCGAACTCGGAGCTGGAGTTGTGCCGCTTGGAAAGCGAGCGGAAGAAGTATGTTTTGCCCTCGATGACCATGCCGAGCGGCCCCCACTGGCTGAAGAAGGCGCTGGGCACGACATTGGTCCGCTTGGTCACATCGCGGCCGGACTGGATGGTGTCGTTCATCGTCACGGTGACGCCCTTGCCGATCGCCTCCTTGCTCCCCGCCACGGTCACGGCGTCGAGGAGGTTGAGGGCGCCGTCGGCTGAGATCGCCGTGCCCGGCCGCATCGAGCCGACGACCACGATCGGCTTGTCGCTCTTCACGACCAGATCGAGGAAAAAGGCCGTCTCTTCCAGGGTGTCGGTGCCGTGCGTGACGACCACCCCGTCGACGTCGTCCTGCTTGAGGAGCTGCGAGACGCGCTTGCCGAGCTGGACCAGCTGAGCGTCAGTGAAGCTCTCGGAGGCAATCTGGAAGACCTGCTCGCCGCGGACGTTGGCGATCGTGCTGATCTGCGGCACGGCCGCGATCAGCTTGTCGACCGGCACCTTGGCGGCGGTGTAGGTCGCGCTGTTGGCGGCATCCGCGCCGGCGCCCGCGATGGTGCCGCCGGTGGCGAAGATCACGACGTTCGGCTTCCGGGTCGCGGCGGCCGTCCCGGACTCGGGCATCTCGCGCGCGCTCAGCGGGCTCGCCCCGCACAGGCTGGCCAGGGCCAGCGCGAAGGCCGCTCCGCGCAGGGAATGGGCCGCGCCGCTTCGGCAGGAAAACATGCGGTGATCCTCTAGCTCTGAAACGATGACGAGTCGGACTCGCCACGGCGATGGTAGCCGCACGGACTTGTCAGGCAAGGATCGTGCGGGCCGCCGCGGTTCACGCCGGCCTGGATCGTTACGCAAGCTCAAGCGTTAGAGCATGTCGCTCTCCGAACGGAGGTTCGCCCCATGCAGCATCTCGCCGGCCTGCTCGACGAACTGGAGCGGAGCGAGCCCGCCCGGGCCGCGATGGCAATCCTCGAAGGCTCACTCTCCCGTCGCTCAGAACAGGAGCAGGGTGCCTTCTGGCGCGCCGTCGACATTTACTACATCTCGCGCAAGGCGCCGCCGGAGGCGACCCAGGCCTTCGCGGTTGCACCGGACCTCGCTGTCGCTTCGTGACGCACGGGGCGGGTTCAGTGCTCCTTACGATTATGACGCACGCCCTTTTCCCAGATAGGTGAAGCAACAGCGGAACCTGATCTGGGATTCAGCATACGACGTGCCGCGTCAGCGGTACCGTTCATCCAGCTGGACGCTCCGTGCCATCGCGAGTTGATTCCCGGGCGCATTCCGCGGGCGCTGCATGCGCCCGGGAACGGGCCGGTGCAGGGCCCGGCAATGTGATGATGGCGAATCTTAGCGTGACACTTCGGGAAGATCTGCCCCGAGCGTAATCTCGATCGGCGCTCGTTCCTGTGGCTGCTCAGGCATTCGCAGGAACGACCGGCGGGAGCGTGCCGCCGGTCTCGGGCTCGTTGCCGGCGGAGACCGAGTCGCGGGTCTCGGGCATCAGCGTCAAGTACAGCACGAAGCCCAGGGCTGCGATGGCGGCGAGCGCCAGGAAGGCCGTCGAATAGCCAGCCGACACGATGATCACGCCGGCCAGCGTGGCGCTGAGCGAGGCGCCGATGCCCTGAGCCGTGGCGACGGCGCCCTGGGCGGTGTTGAAGCGCCCGCCGCCACGGGTCAGGTCGGACACCACGATCGGGAACAGTGCTCCGAAGATGCCCGCGCCGATCCCGTCGAGGAGCTGGACGCCCACCAGCCAGAACGGGTTGTCCGATAGGGTATACAGCACGCCGCGCAGGGCCAGCACCCCGAAGGCCGCCAGGAAGATCGGCTTGCGGCCGATCACGTCTGCCTTGGCGCCCACGAAGATCGCCACCGGCACCATCACGCATTGCGCCGCCACGATGCAGATGGCGATCAGCGAGGTCGCGTGATCCTTGCCCGACAGGTGCGTCAGGAGCTGGCCCACCGAGGTCAGCATGGCGGCGTTGGAGAGGTGGAAGATCGCGCACAGCACCGCGAACAGGAGCAAAGCCTTGTTCTGGAGCAGGGTGGCGAGGCCGGAGGGCTTCTCCTGCGGGGCTTCCTCCTCCCGGGTCATACCCCGCGCGAGGTCGTCGTCGATCGCGTCGGCCGGCACCATCAGCATGGCGCCGATGGAGCAGGCCGCCAGGATGCCCATCAGCCAGAACACCACGATCGGCCCGAAGAAGTAGGCCAACCCCCCCGCCACCGCGGCCGAGACCGCGTTGCCGGCGTGATTGAAGCCCTCGTTGCGGCCAATCCGCTTGGCGAACATTTTGGGGCCGACGAGGCCGAGGGTGATGGCGGCCAGAGCCGGCGGGAAGATCGCACCCGCGATGTGTGCGACCGATTGGGTCGCGGCCACGAGGTAGAAGTTGGAGATGAACGGCAGGACGAGGCAGCTCGCCGTCACCGCGATCGCGCCGCCGATCACCACGGCGCGCTTGTGGTTGGTCGCGTCGATGAAGGCGCCCGCGGGCGTCTGCGCCACGAGGCCGAGGATACCCGCGACGGTCATGACGAGGCCGGTGGTCGCCTCGTTCCAGCCCTGGTCCGGTCCGCGCACGGCGATGAGATAGATGGCGAGATAGGGGCCGAGCCCGTCGCGCACGTCGGCCAGGAAGAAGTTGAGCGCATCGAGGCCGCGCAGGGCCTTGGTCGAGGCGGTGCGGGTCTCCGCGTCGGCGCCCGTCGCGCCCGTCCCGATGCTGCTCATCCCGATCCGCCCCGATCACACCAAAGGGCCCGCCGGAATCCGAACGGCCCATCACTCGCGGTGCTCGACGTCCACGCGGATGTTCGGTTCCGTCACATAGGTGATCGTGGCCGCATCGGGGACGATTGCCTGCGGGACGAACGGGTTATTCGGTATCGAGGCTGGTCGAAGCGTCAGGATTCCCGACATCGCATGTCGGATCGGCCGACAGATCGAGGCACGGTGCGCCGAGGCCATAACGCTCGATCTTGGCGTAGAGGAGCTGGCGCTGGATCCCCAGCCGGCGGGCGGCGCCGGCCCGGTTGCCGTCGGTCTCGCGCAGGGCGGCCACGATCATGGCCCGTTCCAGGCGGGCGACGGCACCCGGTAGATCGCCGGACAGCCAATCGGCCGGCGGAGTATCGCCAGGCCGCCGGTCGGGCCGGTCGGGCCGGTCCGACGGGAGATCGAGATCCGCGGCCGCGATCACGCCGCCGCGGACCAGCACCGCCGCGCGCTCGACGACGTTGCGCAATTCGCGGACGTTGCCCGGCCAGTCGTGGGCCAGCAGGCGGGACGCGGCGCCCCGGTCGAGGCGCTTGCTCGAACGGGCGAGGAAATGTTCGGCCAGCGGGACGATGTCGGCAAGGCGCTCGCGCAGGGGCGGCAGGGCGATCGGTACCACGTTGAGGCGGTAGTAGAGATCGGCGCGGAACCGGCCCTCGGCGACGAGCGCCGGGAGGTCGCGATGGGTGGCGGCCAGCAAGCGGACATCGACCCGTGCCGAGCGGCCGCCCAGCGGCGTCACTACGCAGTCTTGGATGACCCGTAGGATCTTCGCCTGCATGGCGGCCGGCATGTCGCCGATCTCATCGAGGAACAGCGTGCCGCCTTCGGCGAGGTGAAAGGCGCCGGCCCGATCCCCGGTCGCGCCCCCGAACGCCCCCCGGACATGCCCGAACAGCTCACTTTCCAGCTGGTCCCCCGGAATCGCCGCGCAGTTCACCGGGACGAAGGGGCGTGCCCGCCGCCAGGAAAAGGCGTGGAGCGCCCGCGCAACCTCTTCCTTGCCGGTGCCGGTCTCGCCCTGGATCAGCACTGTCGAGGCGGTGTCGGCCACGAGCCCGATCGTCTTCTGAACCCGCCGCATGCCTTCGCTGGAGCCGACGAGGCCCGGATGGCCGGCCGGGGCATCCGGGACGGCGCCCGCCGGCCGGACCGTCTTGAGCATCGCCTCGAGGACGGAAGCGAGGTCGGCGCGACCGATCGGCTTGGTCAGGTGGTCATGGGCGCCCAGGCGCATCGCCTCGATGGTGTTGGCCGGGCTCGCGAACGCCGTCAGCACGGTCACGGGCGGCCGGTCCGGCAGCGCGCAGATCCGCTCCAGCACCGACATGCCGTCGAGGTCACCGGGCATGCGCAGGTCAAGGAGCACCGCGTCCACCGGGCCCACCTGCAGCCGTGCCAGCGCCTCCGAGCCGGACGCCGCCGGCAGCGGCCTGTGTCCGAGGTCGGCCACGGTTTCGGCAAGCCCCTCGCGCAGGGCCGGGTCGTCGTCGACGATCAGGATGGTTGCCATGGCAGATCCAGCAGGAAGGTGGTCTCCGACGCGTTCTCGTCCAGCCTGACCTCGCCGCGATGGGCCAGCGCGATCTCGCGCACGATCGCGAGCCCGAGGCCGGTCCCATCCGCGCGACCCGTGGCGAAGGGCTCGAACAGGGTGTCGCGGATCGTCGGATCGATCCCGGGGCCGGTATCGCTGACCCGAAGCCGCAGGCGGAGGGCGCCATCGACCGCGGCCCGTTCGGCGCCGAGGTCGACCCGACCACCGGACGGCGTGTTCTGGAGGGCGTTCAGGAGCAGGTTGTCGAGGGCGCGCGCGATCTGGGCGCGGTCGATATGCGGATGGTCCGCCTCGGGCAGTCCGGCCGCCGCGATCCCGATCCGCACGGCGCGCGCGGTCGCGAGATCCTCGTGCAGGCCGGCGCACTCCACGAGCAGCGGCGCCACCGCGGTCGGCGCCCGGTTGAGCGGGCGGACCTGCGTCAGGTTGAGCAGATCGCGCAGCAGCGTGTCCACCCGCGCGATCTGGCCGAGCACCGTGCGCAGGGCCGATGTCGCCCGGTCCGGATCACCGCTGACCAGGGCGTTCTCGGCCTTCAGCCGCATCGCGGCGATCGGGTTGCGGATCTCGTGGGCGATGCTCGCCGCGAGCCGGCCGACGGCCGCCAAGCGCTCGGCGGCCACGACCCGGCCGCGCGCCTCCCGCAGCCGTCCGCCCGCCGCGTTGAGGGCCTCGACCAGGCGGTCGAACTCCCGCTCGCCGGTGTGTTCGAGGCGCGGCAGGTCCTCGCCGTCCGGTCGCGCCGCCGAGAGGGCAGCCTCCAGCCGGGCGATCCGGTCGGAGAATCCATAGAGGAACCAGCCGAGAAAGGCCGCCGAGCCCAGGACCGTGGCGGTCAGGAACCCGAGCCCCGCGAGGAAGCGCGTGTAGGTCGGGCCGTCTTTGACATGGGCGCGACCCATGGCCCAGGCCGTCAGCCCGGGCTCCGGTCCGCGCAGGGGGCAGGCCTGGAGCAGGAGCACCTGCGTGCGGCTCGGCCGGTTCAGCGAGACGGCATGGCCGACGCGCAGGGCCTGGGCGTTCACGGTTGCGATCGTGTCGCGTTCGGCGACCGGGAGGTCGGTCTTCGGACCGGTCCCTTCATAGGTCGGATAGGCATAGGCGATCGACCCGTCCTGGGCGCTCCAGATCCCACCTTCAATCCCCGGTGTGCCGGCCAGCGCGGCTTCGACCACACCGGCGAGGTCGGATTCGGCAACGTCCCAGCGCAGGCCGACCCGGGCGGCGTACCGGTCGATGATCTCGCGGCAGGCCCGTCCCACGGTGATGTCCGCCCGGGCCACCTGGACGCCGGTCGACTGAGCGTAGACGCCGAACATCAGGTAGGCGGTCGCGATCGCCGAGGCGAGGAGCAGGATCCACAGGGCGAGGAGCCGGGCCCGCAAGCTGTAGGCCGTCACGGCGGCGCTCGGTCGAACACGGCTTCGAGTCCCCGCTGTGCCGCGCTGTCTTGCGCCGAACCGGTATCGGCTCCGGCGGAGAATACTCTAGATCCGACCCGTCGCCACCAGCTTACCGAGCACGGCATTCACGCGCGTCTGCCAGTCGGGGCCATTTCCCCGCAGGTATTTCACAGTCTTGGCATCCGGGCGGATTTTGACCTCCACCTTCGGCGATTCCGCTTTCGGCCGCCCGCGCCGGGCCGGCACCATCCAGGTCATGAAGGGCGCGTCCAGCAGCGGATTATCAGCGTGACGTTCGGCATCAAACCTGGCCATGATAGAACCTCACCGCGTGCTTCTCCGCCGGATGCAAGCTAATGGCCCGGATCGCATCCGCCTGGGAGCCTTCCGTGTAGACCAGCACGTGCGTGCGATCCCCGATCAGGCCGAGGGCGACGAACTGGACCTCCCCATCATCGAAGCGATCGTCTTCACGCTCCAACGCCGTATCCCAACCGAATTCTTCCGCGGCCACCAGGGATACGCCGTGCTTGATGACGTCGGCACGGTCCTTGGCCGGGCCGAACGCGATAGCCGCGATTTTTCGGACACCCAGAAAATCGGACGCGCAACATCGGCACCGGCTCCGTCAAGCCGGTCGCGGCCCGGTGCAGGCGTGCGCATCGCAGCATGCACCGAGAGTATCGTTCTCAAAAGCCGGTGCCCGGCTAAGGAACGATAATACAAGGGCAGAGGTCCGGAGCATCGTGCCGGTTCCGATTCCGGCCAAGATGTCTTAAGGTGCCGGACAGGACTGCGAGGCAGCGGAGCTTTCCGCTGTACGGACGGGTTCTTCAGGGCTGTTGCCGATCGTCATGCGCTCGGGACCGCCACCAGCAGGCTCCGACGGAGACGGACCGTGTCCCAGGCGCTCGTGAATCGAGAGGCGCTCGACGAGCTCAGCGCGGTGATCGGACCGGAGAAGCTCGGCCGCATCGTCGATCGGTTCCGCCTCAGCCTCGCCACCGCCTTCGCGGAGGGGGACCGCACCGCGGCCGACTACGGACGCGAGGCCCACACGCTCGTGTCGATGTCGGGCATGCTCGGTTGCGACGCGCTCTCGCAGGCCTGCCGCGTGGTCGAGGAGAATGCCGCCGCGGGACACGACCTGGCGGAGCCCCTGGCTGCCGTGCGGATGCTGCGCGATCGGACGATCCCGGCCCTGCAGGATCTGACCGCCGTCACGCCCGGCGCCGGTCAGCCGGCGATGACCGCTTCGAGCGGTGCCTCGAACGTCAGCACCGCCCCTTCCGGCGGATAGGTCAGCTGCGCCGATCCGCCGAAGCCGTGGACGAGGCTGCGGGCGATGAGGCGGGTGCCGAACCCGCTGCGGGTCGGCGGCGTCACGGGCGGGCCGCCCCGTTCCTCCCAGCGGAAGCGCAGCCGCGAGCCGCCCTCCGCGTCGATCACCGTCCATGTGATGCCGACCTTGCCGCCGGCCACCGAGAGGGCGCCGTACTTGGCGGCGTTGGTCCCGAGTTCGTGCAGCATCAGCGCCAGCGTCAGCCCGTGGCGCGGTCCCAGGGTCAGGTCGGCACCCTCGACCCGGAACCGATCGGTCAAGCCATCGTCGTGCAGCGAGATCGCCCCCGCGACCAGGCCGACCAGGGAGGCTCGGGCGAATGAGCCCTGGAGCAGGACGTCGTGGGCCTTCGCCAACGCCAGCAGGCGCGCCGCCAGCGCCTCACCGGCGGCTTCCAGCGAGACCGCGTTGCGCATGGTCTGCGCCGCAACCGCCTGGACCATGGCCATCGTGTTCTTCATCCGGTGCGCGAGTTCCTGCATCAGCATCGTCTGATGCGCCTCCGCGAGCTTCAACTCGCTAATGTCGCGCGACACCGTGAGGATTCGTTCGGGGCTGCCGGGCGTCGCGCCGATCGGCGTTACGGCTACGTCCCACCACCGGATCTCTTGGACGGACTCGATCCGCGCCTGGAAGCGGCTCGGACGACCGAGGCGTGCCCGGTCGAGGGCACCGGCCGCCGCCTCACGATCCTCCGGCCGTGTCCACACGTCGATCCAGGGGCGGCCGATCACCTCCGCCTCGTCCTGAACACCGGACAGGGCGGGGCCGTCCGCCGCGGCGGTGATCAGGTATCCGTCGTGATCGAGCAGCTCCAGGTAGTCGTTGCAGGCCGATGGCCTCGGTTCGGCCAGCGGCGCCCGGGCCTCGGGCGCTGCGGTCAGCGGCCGCTCGGCGGCGACCCGGCCGGCCTCGATGCGGCTCGCGGCCTCGATGATGCGGCCGAGGCGGCGGCTGCGCTGCCGCTCCCGGTCGGCCTGCGCGCTCGCCTGTGCCAGCAGATCGCGCAGTCGGGCATTCTCCGCTTCGAGCATGTCGAGGCGCCGCTCCGCCCCATTGGTCCGCGGCAGCACGATGACCGCTTCCATCGTTTGCCCCCCCTCGTCCACCCGGCGGCTCGTCCACCCGGCGGCGCGCCCACGCGCGGCGCAGCAGGCCACCGACGCGCAGACGCGGCGACACGAAATCGGGTGGGAGGCACCGCCGGCTCAGGCCGCTTCTGATGCCGGATCCCCGCCCGCAGCCGAGCGAATCGTTGGATGCCTCACGCTACCATGGCGGCCCGGATAATCAATCGAAACGTGTATTCACGGGTGGGCGAAAACTTATGTCGCGATCGGCCTTCGTAACGAAGTCGGCTACTTCTTGCGCATCAGCAGCACGAGCCAGCCGATCCCGAGGACGAAGATTATCAGGCCGATCGAGACGAAGACCGGCGTGCCGAGGTCGATGAGCCGCGGTGCGAGCTGGGTCGCGAACGCCGCCACCACCAGGGCCACCGCCACCCGGGCGGCGGCGCGCTCGATGCCGCGGGTGAGCTTGTCGAGCCCCTTCACCTCGATCTCGACCGTGACGCGGCCCTGCTTGAGGCGCACCAGCATCAGATGGATCAGGGTCGGCAGCTCGGAGGCCGCCCCGTACAGGCCGACACCGAGCGCCTCGGCCTTCTGCTTGAGGGCGGAGAGCGAGAACTGCGTCTGCATGCTCGCCTTCACGGTGGGGCCAGCCGCCGCGAACAGGTCGAAATCGGGATCGAGGTGGCGCATCACGCCGTCGGCGGTCACCAGCCCCTTGAACAGGATGGCGAGGTCGGTCGGCATGGCGAGGTCGTTCTCGCGGGCCATGTTCATGAAGTCGGTCAGCACGAGCCCGAGATTCAGCGGGATCGAGGAATGGCTCTCCACGAAAGACTGGGCCGAGACCTGGAGACGGGTCAGGTCGGGGTTGCTGGTGCCGGTCCAGTCGAGCAGTACGGCCATCAGGCCATCGGAATCCTGCTTGAGCATCGCGCCGATCAGCACCAGCAGCTGCGATCGGCGGCGCTGCGACAGGCGCCCGATGATGCCGAAATCGATGAAGCCGATCTTGTTGCCCGGCAGCGCCAGCATGTTGCCGGGGTGCGGATCGGCGTGGAAGTGCCCCTCGATCAGCGCCATCTGCAGGAAGGCGTCCGTGCCCTTCTGGGCGAGCAGCTTCTTGTCGAGGCCGGCCGCGCGGAGCGCCGCGTCGTCGTTCGGCGGGATGCCGTGAATGAAGTCCTGCACCAGCACCCGCTCGGAGCAGTGCTCCCAGTGGATCTTCGGGAAGACGATGTCGTCGCGGTCCTCGAAGATCTGCGCCAGCAATTCGCAGTTGCGCGCCTCGTTGAGGAGGTCGAGCTCGCCGTTCAACCCGTCGGCGAGGTGGCGCATCTGCTCCCGCGGCTGGTAGCGGGCCATGTCGGGCCACTCGTTCTCCACGATGCGGGCGCCGTGGGCCATCAGGCGCAGATCCGCCTCGATGATCTTGCGCAGGTTCGGGCGGAGCACCTTGACGATGACGTCCTCGCCCGTGTGCAGCCGCGCCCGGTAGACCTGGGCGATCGACGCCGAGGCGATCGGGTTCGTGTCGAACTCGGCAAACACCTCCTGGGGCGGTGCGCCGAGATCCTGTTCGAGCTGCGGCCCGATCTGTTCCCAGGAGACCGGCACGACTTGGCTGTGAAGCTTCTGCAGCTCCTCGGTCCAGGCCGGTGACAGGAGGTCGGGCCGGCTCGCCAGAACCTGCCCGAACTTGATGAAGGTGGGTCCGAGCGCCTCGATCGCACGGCGCAGCCGCTCCGGCTCCGACAGTCGGGTCACGTCGACCCGGGGCCGTCGGCGCGGCAGCAGGGGCAGATAGCGCAGGCCGAGGCGATCCACGACGCGGGTGACGCCGAAGCCGATCAGGATCGTCGCGATCTCCGACAGCCGCTGGCGGTCGCGGGCGGCAACGAAGGCGGTCTTCAGCATGGAGGGCGCGATCCGGTCCGACGGGATGGAAGAGCGCCCGGACAGCACGAGCATAAGGTCTTTTTTGCGGTCGCGACGCGTGGAAGGTCGCCGCGCCGGTCGTCGAAGGAGTTGCCTCCTCCGTCCGATCAGAAGGCCGGCTCCAGTCCGCTCGCCCGGTAGGCCCCGGCGGCCTCCGGCGTCGTCAGCCCGGCGAGGAAGCGGGCGGCGCCCGTCCGGTCGGTCGCGCCCCGCAGGATCGCGGCCGCGAAGGTCGTCACCTCCTGCACCGGCTCGGGGAAGGGCCCGACCACCTCGATCCCCGGCACCACCATCAATTCGCTGATCTGCTGGACCGCGAGGTCGGCCTCGCCCGACACCAGCTTCTCGGCCGTGAAGCCCTGCGGGATGATGGTGGCCTTGGCGTTCACCGCTTCCGCGAGCCCGAGCCGCGGCAGCAGGCCGGCGAAATAGATCCCGCTGGCGCCGGTGCGCGAATAGGCCACCGAGCGCGCTGCGGTGAGCGTGCGCTTCAGTGCCTCGACGGTGGAGATATCCGGGTGGGGCGTCCCGGCCTTCACGGCGACGCCGTAGCGCGAGCGCACCGCATCGACCCGCGTTTCCGGCTCGACCCGGCCGTCCGCGAGCAGGCGGTCCATGGCGTCCGACAGGACCAGCACGGCGTCGGCGGTCTCGCCCGCTTCCAGCGCCTTCATGATGACGGCGGTCGGCGCCCAGTGGATCGCCGCCCGGCCGCCCGCCGCCTCGAACGCCGGGATGACATGCGCGTCGAAGGCGCCGCGCACCACCAGGGCGCATTTGAGCCGGGTCGCCGTGTGATCGTCGGTCATGTCGTGATCCATCTTTTTTTTGAAGAGCGGGTCGATCCGACGATCGGGCTCGCAAGCCCGTCCGCTTCTTTCCCTCCCCCGCAGAGGGGGGGGGAGAGCGCGGCAAGTGTGGATCAGGATTTTCCAGAATTCCCCCGGGAATAATCGAGCCCCGTGAATCCGCCGCCCTGGTAGCGCTCCACCACCGGATTGCCGCTGGTCTTGGCTTCCAGTGCCTGCGTGTAGGGATCGGCGCTGTCCTGCGGGGCCCACGCGATGGTGTCGCGCCCATCCCGGCCCCACCACGTCATGCGGCTGTTGTTCGAGGCGCCCCAGATCACGATCGTGCCGTCAGGGCCGAGGCTCGGCGCCAGGGTCGCACGCATGACCAGCCGGGTCATGTCACCGTAGGATAGCCACGTCGCCAGCATCCGCGCGTCTGTGGGCTCCGGGAAGCACGAACCGATCCGCAGGAAGACGCTCTCGACCCCGTGCTTGTCGCGGTACAGGCCGCCCATCAACTCGCCGTAGGCCTTCGACAGGCCGTAATAGCCGTCTGGTCTCAGGGCGCACGCGTCATCGAGCACCGCGGACCGCTCGTGGAACCCGATGGCATGGTTCGAGGACGCGAACACCATCCGCGCGCCCTCCCGCCGGGCGGCCTCGTAGGCGTGGTAGAGGCCGCGGATGTTGGGGCCGATCACCGTCTCGAACGGATGCTCCACCGAGATCCCGCCGAAATGCAGGATCGTGCCACAGCCCTCCGCCAGCCGCAGGATCGCGGGGCCGTCCTCGAGGTCGGCGAGCTGAAAGCGAGCGCCCTCCGGCAGCGGTTCGGGGAAGGGGACACGGTCGGTGAGCCGGAGCGTCCAGCCGGCCTCCCCGAGCGCGCGGGTCAGCACGCGCCCGAGGGCGCCCGACGCACCGGTGAGCAGGACGGGTCTTTGCGGGAGGGTCTCGGCACTCATGGATACTCCGGGGTCAAACGGCCTTGGCCACGTCGAGGGAGGCTGCCGGCTCAGGCAGGCGGGGCCGCCGCACGAAGATCACCATCGCGACGACGCCCGCGGCCGCGACCAGGGCCGCGATCACGAAGGCGCTGGCGTAGCCGCCGAGATACTGCACGGCGAGGCCGGTGGCGGTCGGTCCGATGATGCCCGAGATGTTGCTCAGGAGGTGGATGAAGCCGCTCACTCCGCCGACGCGGGCCTCGGGCACCAACTCGTGGATCGTCGCCCAGCAGGATTGCACGGAACTCGTCAGCATCAGCACGGCCAGCGCGATCAGCGAGACCGCCACCGCGGCATTCGGCGCGGCGTTGACCGCGATCAGCGCGACACCCGCGATGGCGAGCGGGACGATCGTGGTGATCTTCCGGGCGGCGAGCTTGTCGCCCATGCGCTTGTAGAGGTGGTCGGCGACGATGCCGCCCCCGACATAGCCGACGAAGCCGCAGGCCCATGGAATCGAAGCGACCAACGCCATCTGCTGCACCGGCATGTGCAGGGCGTCGGTCAGATAGCTCGGGAGCCACGAGAGGAAGATGTAGAGGGTGTAGTTCACCGCGAACATGCCGAGGCCCAGCGACAGGGTGCTGGGCAGGAACAGGTATTCCTTGAGCGAGCGGGCATGGTCCGACGGCGCGAGATGCGTGACCGCCCGGCTGCGCTCGATCAGGGCGATCTCCTCCGCGCCGACGCGGGGATTGTCCTGGGGCCGGTCGGTCATCAGGAGGCGCCACGCCACCACCCAGAGCAGGCCGACCGCGCCGATCGCCACGAAGGCGACCCGCCAGCCGTACTGGATCGCCAGCAGGCCGACTACGGGGGCCGCGATGGCGCTGCCGACCGTCTGGCCCGAGAAGGTGAAGCCGATGGTCCGGGCGGTCTCCTCGCGGGGGAACCACGTTGTGAGGGTCCGGTTCGTGGTGGAGTTCATCGGCCCCTCGGCGAAGCCGAACAGGGCGCGGACCGCGAACATCTGGGCGAAGCCGGTCACCGCCCCGGTCAGCATGCACAGGACCGACCAGGCGGCGGCGGCCCAACTGTAGACGCTGCGCGGGCCGTACCGGTCGGCGAGCTGGCCGCCCACGAACGCGAACAGGGCGTAGCCGAAGAAGAAGGTCGAGAAGATCACCCCGAGTTCCGAGGGCGACAGGTTGAGATCCTGCTTGACGAACGGCGCCGCCACGCCGAGCGCGGCGCGGTCCATGTAGTTGATGATCCCAGCTATGAACAGCAGGAACGCGATCAGGAACCTGTAGCGCTTGGCGAACATGGGTCTTCCTCCGAGCTTATTGATGGTCTGTTATTTTTATTGTGTTCGATGCTTATCGAGCGGCTACAGAATCGAGACCGGCGAGTCCGTGTCTCCCTCCCCCCTTTGTGGGGGAGGGAAGAGGCGGATCGGTCAGATCTCCATCGCGCGCCTGATAAGTACTTGTGCTTGTTACAAAAACGCGATCGTGCAGGGACTGAGGCTCGGGCGCGTGCCCGTCTTGGTCAGGTCCCCGTTGACGGGATCGATGGCGAACTCCACGAGGCGGTCGCCCTGCTCGTTGGCCACGAGGAGGTGTCGTCCATCCGGCGCCAGAGTCATGAAGCGCGGGTCGCGCCCACCCGCGGGCGTCCAGCCGGTTGGGTCGAGCCGCCCGGCCTCGGCATCCACGCGGAAGCGCGCGATGCCGTCCTGGCCGCGGTTCGACGCGTAGACGGACCGCCCGTCCGGCGTGACCACGATGGCCGCGGCCGTGCTGGCGCTGAAGACGTCCGGCGGAAGGGTCGGAGTGAGATGCAGCGGCGTGAGCGTCCCAGCCTCCGCATCCCAGCGGCAGGTCGCGATACTCGACTCCAGCTCGTTGACCAGAAAGGCGAGGGGGACTCGCGGATGGAACGCGATGTGGCGCGGCCCGGCGCCCGGCCGCATCGCGGTCTCCGACACGATTGCCAGCCGCTCGCCCTCGACCGCCAAGACGAAGACGCGGTCGACACCCTTGTCGGGCACGAGCACGTGCCGCCCGTCCGGCGACAGGACCACGTGGTGTGGGTGGGCGCAGGCCTGCTCGGTTCGGTGCGGGCCCGGATCGCCCGGCAGCGGCAGAACGTTGCACGCTGGCTCAAGCCCGCCATCGGGACGGATCGGCAGGAGGGCAACCGAGCCGCTGGCGTAGTTGGCAACGATCAGAAAGCGCCCGGTCGGGTCGAGGGCCTGATGCACGCTGTTGGTGCCGCCCGTGGCGGCGCTGCCGAGGGCGCCCAGGGTGCCGTCCGGGGCAGCCGCGAAGGCGCTCGCTACCGCGCCGTCACCCTGCACCGTGTAGAGCGCGGCGCGCCGAGGGTCCGTGATCAGGAAGGACGGGTTGGTGAGTCCCTCGACCCGGCCGAGATGCGTCCAGCCCTCCAGCCCGTTCCCGGTGCGGTAGACATCGATGCCCTGGCCGCGTGCCCGGCGCCGCTCGGTGGTGAAGCAGCCGACGAAGGCGAGTCCGAGGGGGGCTGGATCGCTCATGCGGCACTCCGGCTCAGGTCCGGCGTTGGACGCGGCGCAGGAAATCGGGATTGAGTTCGGACAGGCGGTTGATCCCGATCAGCGCCATGTCGCGGTTGAGCTCCTCCTTGAGGATCCGCATGGCGTGCTCGACACCCGCCGCCCCGCCGAGCGCCGCGCCGAACATGAAGGGCCGGCCGAGCAGGACGAAATCGGCGCCCAGTGCCAGGGCCTTCATCACATCGGTGCCCCGGCGGATGCCGCTGTCGACGATGATCTTCAGCCCGCCCTTCCGGGCCGCGATCTCCGGCAGCACGTCCAGCGGCGCGACGGCGTAGTCGAGCTGGCGGCCGCCATGGGTGGAGAGGATCACGCCATCGGCGCCGCATTCCCGGGCGATCTCGACATCCTCGGGCGCAAGCAGGCCCTTCACCAAGAGATTGCCGGTCCAGCGCTTGCGGATCGCCTCCAAATTCTTCCACGAGAGCTGGTCGCGCGCGATGGTGTTGCGCACTGCGCCCTGGGACATCATCGGTGGCCCGCGCTCGGCCTCCGTGTTCTCGAAATGCGGCGCGCCGTGTTTCAGGAAGGTGCGTGCGACGGTGCCCAGGAGCCAGCGCGGGTGGGTCGCGCTCTGCCACGCGACCTTGGGCGTGACCTTGATCGGCATGGAGAAGCCGCTGCGGGTGTTGTGCTCGCGGTTGCCGAGCGTCGGCGTGTCGGCGGTGACCACGAAGGTCCGGTAGCCGGTGGCGGCGACCCGATCGAGGAGGCGGTCGATCCGGTTCTGGTCGCCCGGCAGGTAGCCCTGGAACCATGCCTGCGGGTTCTGGGCGAAGACGTCCTCCAGCTTGATCAGCGAGGAGGCGCTGAGACACATCGGCAGGTTCATCCGCCGCGCGCCCTCGGCAAGCGCGAGGTCGCCCCGGTAGGCGATGAAGGCGGCGCCGCCGAGCGGGCCGATCCCGAACGGCGCCGCGTAGGTCTGGCCGAACAGCGTGGTGGCGGTGTCCCGCGCCGACGTGTCCCGCATCAGCCGGGGGACGAGAGCATAGTCGGCATAGGCGCCGCGGCTCTGCGCCAGCGCCGATCCGGTCTCGACCCCGCCGGAGACGTACTGGAAGATCATCGGCGGCAGGAGCCGCTTGGCGTGCCGCTCGAAATCGTCGAGCGCCAGCAGGTCGCGGAACCGGTAGGGCGTGACCGCGTCGCTGCGTTTCAGGCTGGTGACGAGCGCCTGCGGCCCGGCGATGCCCGGCGCGGCGGCGTCGGCCCCGCCCACGGTCGGCGCCTCGCGTTCGGGCGCTCCGTGTCTGGAGGCCGGGTGGTCGAGCGTCGCCATGGGTCCTCCCTCAGGGCCGCCGCGAGGCGCGGTTTTGAAAGCGCTTTCAGATAGCCAGCCGGGCGCGAGAGTGTCAATATAGTGCTGGACAAGCCGAAGCAGGGGGGAGAAGAAATCGGTGCTGGATCTGCCGGACGACATCCTCAAACCGCTGGGGCGCAGCCCGGTGGCGCGGGACGTGGCCCGCCGCGCCGGCGTCTCCACCGCGACGGTCTCCCGGGTGTTGAACGGTTCCGCCGGGGTCCGGGCCGACAAGCGCGAGGCCGTGATGCGCGCCGCGCAGGATCTCGGCTTCGTTGCCAACGGCGCCGCAAAGGCGCTCTCGACGCGCCGGTTCATGGCGGTGGGCGCGGTCGTGCCCAACATCGAGAACGAGGCGTTCGTACGCGTCTTATCGAGCGTGCAGGACCGGCTGCGGCAGGCGGACTACACCCTCATCGCCGCCAATGCCGGCTACGACCTGGACGACGAGCTGCGCGAGGCGACCTTCCTGCTGGAGCGGGGCATCGACGGGCTGATGCTGGTGGGCGACATCCACCACCCGGATCTCCACGCGCGGATCACCCGCTCGGGCATCCCGATGGTGCAGACCTTCAGCCTGTCGCGGGAGCATCCCTGCGTGGGGTTCGACAACGCCGCCTCTGCGGCGCGGGCAGCCAACTACCTGATGGATCTCGGCCATCGCCGGATCGGAGTGATCTCCGGCCTGCGCAAGGACAACGACCGCGGCGGCGCCCGCGTGACCGGCATCGCCCAGGCACTCGCCGCCCGCGGCCTGCGGCTGGCGCCCGAGCACGACATCGAGATCTCCTACGGGATCGGCGGCGGTCGGGATGGCTTCCGCCAGATGCTGGCGGGCGGTTCGCCGCCAAGCGCCATCATCTGCGGCACCGACCAGATCGCCTTCGGGGCGATGATCGAGGCCCGCGCCCGCGGGCTCTCGGTGCCGGGCGACCTGTCGGTGATCGGCCACAACGATTCCGATTTTTCGCCATTTCTCGATCCGCCGCTGACGACGATCCGCATCCACTCCGCCGAGATCGGCCATGCCGCCGGCGACCATCTGATCGCCCGGATCCAGGGGCGTCCGGTGGTGCGGCTCACCGAGATCGACGCAGAGCTGATCCTACGCGCCAGCACGGCGCCGCCCCGGCGCGGCGACGGGTAATGTGCGCTATTGTGCCACCGATTTGAAATCGCTTACAACGCGTGAGCCGCCCCCCGCGCTTAACCCGGAAGATCTGATGGCGCCCCGCATCGTCCTCCTGCACGCGACGCCGGTCGCCATGGCGCCGATCCAGGCCGCGTTCGCCGAAAAATGGCCCGAGGCCGAGACCGTGAACCTCCTCGATGACGGCCTGTCGGCGGACCGAGCGAAGGAGCCCGGCGCCATCTCGGAGGGCATGATCGAGCGCTTCATGCGGTTCGGCCGCTACGGCCACGACATGGGCGCGGACGGCATCCTGATCACCTGCTCGGCCTTCGGGCCGGCGATCGACCGGCTGATCGAGACGGTGCCGGTTCCGGTGCTCAAGCCCAACGAGGCGATGTTCCGCGCTGCGATCGCGAAAGGGCAGCGCATCGGCATGCTGGCGACCTTTGGCCCATCCATCGGCACGATGACCGACGAGTTCGAGGAGTTCGTGGGCCAGTCAGGGCGTCCGGCCACCCTGCGGACGATCCTGGTGGACGACGCCATGGCGCGCCTGCGGGCGGGCGATACCGAGACGCACAATCGCCTGATTGCAGAGCGTGCACCGGAACTGGCCGATTGCGATGCGATTATGCTGGCGCATTTCTCCACCTCCCGGGCCGCCGACGCGGTGCGGAAGGCCGTGTCCGTCCCTGTCCTGACCGCGCCCCACGCCGCGGTGGACCGGATGCGTGCCACGCTCGAGACCGGCCGGAGCGCCTGACCCATGAAGCTCGGTGCCTTCCAGGACCGCCTCAGCGGCCATTGCGGCTTCCTGTTCACGGAGCTGCCGCTCTCTGAGCGCTTCGCAGCGGCCGCGAAAGCCGGTTTCCGGGCGGTCGAGCACCCGAACCTGTTCGCGACGCCGGCCAGGGAGGTGGCAGGCTGGTTGGAGCGGGCCGGCGTCCCGCTGGTCCAGACCGGCTTCCCGGCGGGCGACGCCTCCAAGGGCGAGAAAGGTTTTGCCGCTTTGCCCGACAAGGTGGCGTATTACCGCTCCACGATCGCGCCGACGCTGGACTACGTCGAGCAGCTCGGCTGCCGCATGGTCCACCCGATGGCGGGCGTCCGGCCCCCGGGGGTCGAGCACGCGAAGCTCTGGGGCACATATCTCGAAAACCTCGCCTTCGCGGCTGATGCCGCCAAGGCACGCGGCATGACGGTGATCGTCGAGCCGATCGGCCCGGGTTCGATCGGCAACTACGTGATCGACGATCCGCTGGTGGCGGTGGATGCGATCCGAACCATCGGCCGTGACAACGTCAAGCTGCTGTTCGACGCTTATCACTGCGTCTGCCTGGGCCACGACCCGGCGGCTTTGATCCGCGCGCATGCGCCGCTCATCGCCCACGTCCAGATCGCCGACGATCCCGGCCGGCACGAGCCCGGGACCGGCACGATCGCGTTCGACCCGATTTTCGCGGCGCTGGATGAGGTGGGGTATGCCGGCTTCGTCGGCTGCGAGTATCATCCGCAGGCGGGGACCGAGGCGGGGCTCGGGTGGATGCGGACTGCGCTCTAGTGCTCTGACGCATTCACTTTGTTCATGCGAGTGAGCACTAGTTCTTTGGTTTTGCATCAATTTTTCCAGACTCGGCTGACGCCTCCGTCTGGATCGATGCACTAGCGGGACGCCAGATTTAGGAACTCCAAATCCCACCCTCATCCCGAGGGCGCCGGAGCACAACGGAGGCCTCGAAGGAGCCCTCCAGATAGCACTACGATCCCTGGAGCCCTGCTTCGAGGCCCGCTGACGCGGGCACCTAAGGGCGAGGTGGACGGATGGCTCAGCGCCTTATGACGGTCGCCGCCTGTAGCTCAGCCCAGTAGCCGCGCCCGCTGCTTCAGCACCGCCGGCCAGACCTCCGGGTTGACCAATCGAGGTGGGAACTCGCCCCTCAGCAAACCGATGATCTGCTCCGCGCCCCAGGCAGCGACGTTGCTGCGTGCCTCGTGGGTGACGCCGGCCGTGTGGTAGGTCGCCACCACCGTGTCGCGCTGAAGCAGCGCCGAGCCCAGCGGCGGCGGCTCCGGCGCCCAGACGTCGAGCCCCGCACCGGCCAGATGTCCGGAGGTCAGCGCTTGCGCGAGCGCGGCTTCGTCGTGGATGCCGCCCCGGGCGGTGGTGATGAACAGCGCCCCCGGCTTCATCGCCGCGAAGGTCTTGGCGTCGAAACTGCCGCGGGTCGTGTCGTCGAGCGGGCAGTGGAGGGAAACAATGTCGGATTCGGCCAGCAACCGCGCCCGCTCCACCGGTTCCGCCCCGCGGTCCCGGATCTCGTCATCTGCCAGCAGCGGATCGTAGGCCAGGACCCGCATGTCGAAGCCGCGGGCGAGCTTGGCCACCGCGCGGCCGGTATGCCCGATTCCGACGAGACCCAGCGTCGCGCCGCCGATCTCGTGGCCCATCAGCGATTCCCGCGAGAAGCCCCGCGCGGTCCGGAGCAGCCGGTCGGAGACGCAGATCTTCCGCGAGACGGCGAGCATCAGGCCGATCGCCAGCTCCGCCACCGACCGGGCGTTGCCGCCGGCCTGATTGACCACCGCGACGCCGGCCCGGGTGCACGCGTCTGCGTCGACCGTGTCGAAGCCCGCGCCGCCCGAGGAGACGGCCAGCAGATTCGGGCATTCCGCCAGCAGGGCGTCGGTGACATGCCAGCGGCGCGGCAGCTCGTCCCGCGCGGGCGAAACGTGGAAGACGTGCGCCTCGCGCAAAAGCCCCAGCAGCGCGTCCTCCGGTCCCTGCAGATCGCCGACCTGCAGGTCGATGTCAGGCTCGGCCCTCAGCCGCTCGTCGAAGACCGGGTTGATCCAGACGTTGAACCGGCAGACGCGCTTGAGGGCTGCCACAGGGTCAGCCCTTCACCACCGCGTCGATCGCGTCGATGACGTGGTCGATGTTGTGGGTGTTCACCGCGGCCACGCAGATCCGGCCGGTCTCCAGCGCGTAGACCTCGTGCTCCTCGCGCAGGCGGGTGGCCTCGGCGGGGCTCAGGCCCGTGTAGGAGAACATGCCCTTCTGCGTCTTGATGGCGTCGAAGCCGCGCTCGGGGTGGCGCTGCTGCAGGCTGTCGGCCATCCGCTCGCGCATCGCGCGGATCCGCTCGCGCATCTCGGCGAGTTCCCGCTCCCAGTCGGCGCGCAGCTCCGGATCGGTGAGCACGATCTCGACGATGGCGGCGCCGTGGGTGTGGGGGTTCGAGTAGCTCGCCCGCACCAGCCGCTTGGCAAAGCCCTCGACCTTCGCCTTCGCGGCCGGGTTCTCGGCCACGATGGTGAGCGCGCCGACGCGCTCGCCGTAGAGCGAGAACGACTTCGAGAACGAGGAGGCCACAAGGAATTCCTGGCCCGACTCGGCGAACAGGCGCACCGGCTCGGCATCGGCGTCGAGGCCGTTGCCGAAACCCTGGTAGGCGATGTCGAGGAACGGGATCAGCCCGCGCTCGGCCATCAGGGGCACGAGGTCGCGCCATTCATCGAGGCTGAGATCGGCGCCGGTCGGGTTGTGGCAGCAGGCGTGCAGCACCACGATCGAGCCCTTTGCCATATCCTGGAGATAGGCCTTCATGGCTGGGTAGTCGGCCCCGCCGGTCTCGGCCGAGAAGTAGGGGTAGTCGACCACGGTGAACCCGGCCTGGGTGAACAGCGCCTTGTGGTTCTCCCAGCTCGGGTTGCTCACCGCCACCTGGGCGTTCGGATAAAGCTTGGCCAGCACGTCCGCGCCGGTCTTCAGCGCGCCGGTGCCGCCGATGCTCTGGAGTGTCGCGGTGCGGTTCTGCGATAGGATCGGCGCGCCCTTGCCGAACAACAGCTCCTGGACCGCGTCGCGGAACGGCTTGGTGCCCTCGATCGGCCGGTAGGTCTTCGGCAGGCCCTTCTCGATCCAGCGCTTCTCGGCCGTCTGCACGGCACGCAGGCGCGGCACCTTGCCGTCCGCATCCGTGTAGACGCCGACCACGAGGTTGAGCTTCTTCGGGCTCGGATCGGCGTTGAACGCCTCGAACAGGCGCATGATCGGGTCGAGCGGCGCGTCCTGGATGCCGGCGAACAGCGAGGTCATGATCGTCAATCGTCCCAGAGGGTCTTGGTCGGCGACGCGTCGGCGCGCCAGCAGGCCCGGCGTCGGGCCGGGGCGACGCCCTTATTCCGCACATCGCGCTCGCCCGCCAGCGCTTCCGCGCGTATCTGCATGCTGACACGCCCACAGGGTGCATAGCCCGTTGCCGGCCGGACGGCCTCGGCCGGGCAGGGAAAGGAAGCGAAAGGAAGCGCCTCTTTCGGAAACCCAGTGCCGGGCCGTAGAGTGCCGCCATGATCCGACACCTCGCTTTGGCCCTCGCCGGCCTCCTCGCCACGGCCGCGACGCCGGCCGCCGCGCAGGCGCCGGTGCGGATCGGCCTCTCGGCCCCGCTCTCGGGCCCGGACGCCGCCTTCGGCCAGGGCCTCCGGCAGGGGGCCGAGCAAGCGGTGGCCGATCTCAACCGGGCGACCGGCGGGCGCCCTCGGTTGGTCTTGCTGCCTGCCGACAATGGCGGGGATGCCAAGCAGGCCATCGCCGTAGCCCGGAAATTCACGGCCGACGGGGTGCGTCTCGTGGTCGGGCCGTTCGAATCCGGCGCGGTCGCCGCCGCCTCGCCCGTCTACGAGGAGGCCGGCGCCGTGCTGGTCACGACGGGCGCGAGCTATTCGCCGCTCACCGGCCGCGGCCTCTGGAACACATTCCGGCTGGGGCCCAGCGACGCGCAGCAGGGCCGGGCCGCCGGGGCTTACCTCGCCAAAACCTTAGCCGGCCGCCGGGTCGGCATCCTCAACGACCGCTCGACCTTCGGCCGCGGCCTCGCCGACGCGGTGGCGGCGCAGCTGAAGGAGGCCGGTGCGCCGGAGGTGCTGTTCGACAGCTTTCCCCGCGGCACGCGCGACCTCTCGGATCTCATCGCCCGGATGAAGGCGGCGCGGATCGAGGCGGTCTATTTCGGCGGTCTCTCCCCCGAGGCCGCGACCCTGCTGCATGCGATGCGGCAGGCCGGGCTCGGCGCCACCCTGGTGGCGAGCGACGGCATCCTCGATCCCGGCTTCGCAACGGCGGCCGGCCCGGCGGGCGAGGGCACCGTCATGACGCTCGCCCCCGATCCGCCACGCCTGCCCGATCCCCGGGGCGGCCGGGTGGCCCCGCGCAGCCCCGAGGCGGAGAGCGTCGCGGCCGGCGCCTACGCGGCGGTGGAATTACTCGCCCAGGCGGTCGAGCGCGCCCGCGCGGCCGATCCGAAGACGGGTAAGATCGCCGACGGTCGCAAGGTTGCCGAGGCGTTGCGCAACGGTCAGACGGCCCGCACCGTGCTCGGGGCGGTCGGCTTCGACGCAAGGGGCGATCGGATCGGCGACCGCACCGGCGGTCCCATCGTGCTGCGGGTGTGGCGGCGGACGCCGGACGGCCGCCTCGATTATGCCGGGCACGAACCCGCCGAGCCCTGAAAGCCGGCGCATTGTGTCGATGACGGAACTCTGAGTCGCTGCCGCGACTTGCGGCCGGTTCCCGCGGCGACTACATGCGGGCGTGCCGCTGAGCTGGCGCGGGCGGTCCGTCGGATCGGATCCGCGCCCTGCGGCGTTTCCCGAGCTCGATCATAAACCGAGACGTATTGCCGGAACGCCTGCTGCCGGACGGTCCGACTGGAGAAGGTGCATGGCAAAAGAAGAATTGATGCAGTTCGATGGTCTCGTCATCGAGATCCTGCCGGATGCGCGTTACCGCGTGCAGCTCGACCAGGGCCATGAGATCGTGGCCTACACGGCCGGCAAGATGAAGAAGAACCGCATCAAGACGCTGGCGGGGGACCGGGTCACCGTCGAGATGTCGCCCTACGATCTCGAGAAGGGCCGCCTCGTGTTCCGCCACAAGGACGAGCGTTCCTCCGGCCCGCGGCCGCAGGTGCGCGGCGGCCAGTTCCGCCGCCGTTGAGTTCGGAGCGGGCGGCCCACGCGGCCGCACGCGCTTACGGCCTGCTCACACTCACGGCGCTGCTCTGGGCCGGCAACGCCGTCACCAGCCGCTGGGCACCCGGGCATATCTCGCCCCAGGTCATCACGACGCTGCGCTGGGCCGTGGCCTGTGCGGTGCTGGTGCCCTTCGCCGGACGCAAGCTCGCCGCGGCATGGCCGCTGCTTCGTCCGCACTGGCTGCGCATCCTGCTGATGGGCGGCCTCGGCTATACGGCCTTCAACTGCCTGTTCTACGCCGCCGGCGCCTATACCGGGGCGATCAACCTCGCCCTGTTCCAGGGGGCGATCCCGGTGCTGGTGATCCTCCTGAACCGCGTGGCCTACCGGATCCCGGTCACGGCCGGGCAGATGGCAGGTGTGGTTCTCACCCTGATCGGCGCAGGCTTGGCCGCGACCCATGGCGACCTGGCCGTGCTCACGCACCTCGCCTTCAACCGCGGCGACGTGCTCGTCTTCGGCGCCTGCCTGCTCTACGCGGGCTACACGATCTTCTTGCCGACCCGGCCGAAGGTCCCGGGGCTGGCCTTCTTCGCCGCCATGGCGGTCGCAGCCCTGCTGACCTCGCTGCCGCCGCTGGCGGTCGAATGGGCGAGCGGGCACGCCGTCTGGCCGGGCCCGGAGGGCTGGGCCATGGTGGCCTTCGTCGGCCTCGGGCCCTCGCTCCTGGCGCAGCTCTTCTTCATGCGCGGGGTTGAGTTGATCGGCCCGAACCGGGCCGGCCTGTTCGTCAACCTCGTGCCGATCTTCGGCGCGATCCTCGCCGTCCTGCTGGTCGGCGAGCCGTTCGGAGCGACGGAAGGGATCGCGCTGGCGCTGGTGCTCGGCGGCATTGCGTGCGCCGAGCGGCTGAAGCCGGGGCGGGCCGTCGAGCCCGCGCCGGGGGCGACTTACTCGCAGACGCGGACGCGGCGGATGTAGACGTCGCCGTAGGGATCGACCGTCCGGCGGCGCTCGAAATGGCAGACCGGGCCGTAATCCTCTTCGACGTAGACCGGCGGCGGGGCGCGGTAGACCGGGCGGCCCGGGTAATAGCCGTTGTTGGACGACGCGATGGCGCCGCCGACCGCGAGGCCGCCGAGCACGCCGAGCGCAGCCGCGCCGCCGGCCCCGATGCCGTCGCGGGCCTGAGCGGCCGGCGCCAACGTGGCGAGGCTCCCGACGACGAGGCTCGTCGCGAGTAGGTACTTCATGACATCCCCCTGGAAGCAGGCGATTCGTGCCGAACATCGGCACAGTCCTGCTAACACGCCTGAGCTTTGGGGCGTTTGTTCGGCCGCACATGACCGGATTGAGCGGCTTGACGTGGGGTGTTCCGCCGCACCACACCGGCTCGATCGGGCGCGCAGCGGAGGCCGGCATGGTGACACGGGGTTTCGTCGGGCGCAGGCAGCCGCCCGAGACCGGCGCGCGCCTGCCGCCGGGGCAGTATCTGACCGATGATTTTCCGATCCTGCAGATCGGCCCGAACCCGACGGTCGATCGTGCCACGTGGCAGTTCACGCTGCGCGAGGGCTCCCGCCCGATCAAAACGTGGAGCTGGGAGGCGTTCGAGGCGCTGCCCCGGACTACGTGGAACGGAGACATCCACTGCGTCACCAAATGGTCGAAGTTCGACACCGCCTGGGAGGGCGTGAGCTTCGACGACCTGCTGGCCGATGCCGGGATCGCGGCGCCGACGCCGTTCCTGCTGGCGGAATCCTATGACGACTACACGACCAACGTGCCGGTGGCTGATCTGGTCGGTGGGCAGGCCCTGGTGGCGACGCGCTACGCCGGCCAGCCGATCCACCCGGACCACGGCGGCCCGGCGCGGCTGTTCGTGCCGCATCTCTATTTCTGGAAGAGTGCCAAATGGGTGAAGGGCCTGCACTTCACCAAGACCGACACCGCCGGCTTCTGGGAGCTGCGCGGCTATCACATGTACGGGGATCCTTGGCGTGAGCAGCGCTACACCGGTGACTGAGGCGATCGTCTTCCGCTGGCACCGGGCCGCGATCACGGCGATCGCGCCGGTCACGCCCCACGTGACGAGCGTCCGGCTGCGCTGTCCGCTGGCGGAAACCTATCGCGCCGGCCAGCATGTCGATGTCCGGCTCACCGCCGAGGACGGGTATCAGGCGCAGCGCAGCTACTCGATCGCCTCGGCGCCGGATGGCAGTGGCACCCTGGAACTGTTGATCGAAGGCCTGCCGGACGGCGAGGTCTCGGGTTGGTTCACCGGAATCGCCGCGGTGGGCGATCAGGTTGAGCTGCGTGGGCCGATCGGCGGCTCGTTCTCCTGGGATGGACCCGATGGTGGCCCAGTGCTCCTGGGCGGCGGCGGCTCCGGCGTGGTCCCCTTGTTGGCGATGCTGCGGCGGCGGGCCCAGGGCTGGCGGGAGATCCCAGCGGCTTTGATCTACTCGGTCCGGACCCGGGCCGAGGCGATCGCGCTCACTGAGCTGGAGCGGCTGGCGGCGGAGGACGCGAGCTTCTCGCTTCACCTCGCGACGACGCGCGAGCCGGGGGGCAAGCGGATCGATGCCGCCCTCGTCGCAGACGCGCTGCGCCGGACTGGGCCGCCCGGAAAGGTGTTCCTCTGCGGCTCGAACCGCTTCGTGGCGGCGGCCTCCGACCTGATCGTGGCGGCCGGCGTGGCGCCGGGAATCATCCGCACCGAGCGGTTCGGGGCGTGAGTCCGCCGATCACGGACTGAAGATCAGCACGAGGTAGACGAAGAACAGCACGAGGTGCACCGCGCCCTCCAGCACCGTGGTGCGCGTGCCGGAAAACGTCTGGGCGCTGAGGATCAGCGTCACGGCGAGCAAGGTCATCTCGGTGGGCTTGAGGCCGAGCACCACCGTCTGGCCGGTGAGCAGCCCGATGGCCAGGACCGCCGGCACGGTCAGGCCGACCGTCGAGGTCGCCGCGCCCAGGCACAGGTTGATCGCCCGCTGCAATTCATTGCGGGCCACCGCCTTCAGCGCCGAGATTCCCTCCGGGGTGAAAACGATGGCGGCGATCAGCACGCCGCCGAGCGCCGAGGGAGCGCCCAGCGCGGCGATGCCGTGATCGAGAATCACCGCGAGGCTCTTGGCCAGGATCACGATCGGCACGACGTTGGCGAGAAGCAGGCCGATCGGCTTGGCGATGCTGCCGCCCGACTCGGAGGCGGCACCGGCCGGTGGCTCCGCGTCCCGGGCCTCCGCGTCGATGAAGAACTCGCTGTGCCGGCCGGTCTGAATCACCAGGAACACCCCGTAGAGCGCCAGGGTGAACACCGAGAAGGCCACGGCCTGGAGGGTCGTCAGCGTGCCGTCGCTGGTCGAGCTGGTGAAGTTCGGGATGACGAGTGCGATGGTGGTGAGCGGAATGATCACCGCCATGAAGGCGGATGCCCCCTGCAGGTTGTAGCGCTGCTGGTGATGGCGCAGGCCGCCGACCAGCAGCCCGAGCCCGACCACGCCGTTCAGCACGATCATCAACACGGCGAACATCGTGTCGCGGCCGAGCGTCGGCGCGTCCTTGGCCGAGAGCATCACGGCCGAAATCAGCGCGACCTCGATGATCACGATGGCGAGCGTCAGCACCAGGGTGCCGAGCGGCTCGCCCAGCCGGTGGGCAATCGCCTCCGCCTCGTACACGACGCCGAAGGCCGCCCAGACGATCGCCCCCAGCAGCCACGCGAACAGCGCCCCGGCGACGAGCGGCTGCGACAGGTCGGCGAGCCAGCCCTTGCCGAACCACGCGAAGGCGAGAACCGTCATCCAGGCCACCGCCACCCGCAGGAGTCCGATCATGTCCGTGCCGTTCTCCTGACCGGCCGCATTGGCCCTGCCACCTCCACGATTGGACCATGTCTTAGTCCATTTGCGTGACGCGACCAGAGGCGATCCGGGAGGATGCGATGCGGGTATCCGTGACCGACGCCAAGGCACAGCTCACCGAACTGGTCCGGCGCGCGGAGGCCGGCGACGACGTGATTCTGACCCGGCACGGCCAGCCCGTGGTTCGCCTGACCACCGTGGTGCCTAAGCCCGATCTCGCCGCACGCGGCGCAATCATCGCGGCCCTGCAAGCCGCGGCTGCCGCCAAGCTCGCACCGGCGCCCGACGCAGCCCGAAGCCAGGATTACCTTTACGGGGACGACGGCCTGCCGGGATGATCGTCATCGATACATCGGCGCTGATGGCGATTCTCCTGAGAGAGCCGGAGGCGGAGCGGTGTAGCGCCATCATTCAGCGCGAAGAGCGGCTTCTGATGTCGGCGGCCACGTTGGCCGAGGCCCTGATCGTCTCTGCCCGTCGGAGCATCGACGACGAGATGAACACCCTCATCGAAGCGCTCGCCATCGAGATCGTGCCGGTGACCGCCGCTGCGGCGCGCCGCATTGCCGGACTCTATCGGCGCTGGGGGAAAGGGTCTCATCCGGCCGGCCTCAACTTCGGCGATTGCTTCGCGTATCACCTCGCGAAGGAACAGGATTGCCCACTGCTCTTTGTCGGCCGGGATTTCAGACAAACCGACCTTCGCACCCTGGATTGAGCCGGTGCAACCGCCCCATGCTGCGGCGGGAGTGGTCAGCGGGCCCGGTTGGCGTTACCGTAAGGCGACCCGAATAAAGTCCGGTGCCAGAACTCTTCGCCGCGCGATGGCGCGCAGCCGAGTGCGGCGCGGCCGTTGAGAGTTTCTAAAACTTGCCTTTCCCGACCTTGCCCGCCCCCCTCGCGCGGGCCCTATCCGAACGCGGCTACGCCGATCCCACCCCGGTCCAGGCCGCGGTGCTGGAGGCGGCAGCCGGTGCACGCGACCTCCTCGTCTCGGCTCAGACCGGCTCCGGCAAGACGGTGGCGTACGGCCTCGCCATGGCCGGCATGCTCATGGGCGACGCCGAGGCCCTCCCGCCCGCGGCGGCCCCGCTCGCCCTCGTGATCGCGCCGACCCGGGAGCTCGCGCTCCAAGTGCAGCGCGAACTCTTGTGGCTCTACGGCCCGGCCGGTGGCCGGATCACCGCTTGCGTGGGCGGCATGGATCCCCGGCGGGAGAGCCGTATGCTCGCCGACGGCACCCACATCGTGGTCGGCACGCCGGGGCGTCTGCGTGATCACTTGGAGCGGCGCAATCTCGATCCGACCGCTTTGCGCGCCGTGGTCCTCGACGAGGCCGACGAGATGCTCGATCTCGGCTTCCGGGAGGATATCGAGTTCATCCTCTCGGCGACCCCGCCGGAGCGGGCGACCTACCTGTTCTCCGCGACCCTGCCGAAGGCGATCGAAACGCTGGCCGAGCGTTACCAGCGCGGCGCCCTGCGGCTCGCGATCAAGAGCGAGACCCGGGGTCACGCCGACATCGCCTATCGGGCGGTACGGATCATGCCGCGGGAGACCGAGCACGTGGTGCTCAACCTCCTGCGCGAGGCGGATGCCGCGACTGCGATCGTGTTCTGCAACACCCGCAACGCCGTCCGCCATCTCCAGGCGAACCTGACCGAGCGCGGCTTCTCGGTGGTGGCGCTCTCGGGCGAACTCGGCCAGGGCGAGCGCAACGCGGCGCTCCAGGCCCTGCGCGACGGTCGCGCCCGGGTCTGCGTCGCCACCGACGTCGCCGCTCGCGGCATCGACCTGCCGTCGCTCAGTCTCGTGATCCACGCGGACCTGCCGCACGATGCCGAAGTGCTGCAGCACCGCAGCGGCCGCACCGGCCGCGCCGGACGCAAGGGCACCTCGGTGCTGTTGATCCCGAATTCCCGGCGGCGCCGGGCCGAGCAGATGTTCGCCATGGCCAAGGTGAGCCCCGAATGGTCGGGGCCGCCCTCGGCCGACGAGATCCGGCGTCTCGACGGCGAGCGCATGCTCGAAGACCCGCTCTTCGCCGAGCCCCCCGCCGAAGAGGATATCGCGCTGGCCGAGACGCTGCTCGCCGGCAAGAGCCCGGAGGAATTGGCGGCGTTGCTGGCCCGCGTCTACCGCACCCGCCTGCCGGCCCCCGAGGAGGTCAGCGACCCCGGTGAGGGCCGGGCCCCCCGGGGCGAGCGTCCGCCCTACGACCCGATGGATCCCGAGCGGATCGCCTCCATGGGGCCTGCGGTCTGGTTCCGGCTCAACCTCGGCCGCCGCGACAATGCCGATCCGCGCCGCCTGCTGCCGATGCTGACACGCCGGGGCGGCATCGACCGCCAGGAGATCGGGGCGATCCGGATCTTCGATCGCGAGACCAAGTTCGAGGTGCGCGGCAACGCGGCGGCACGCTTCGCTGAAGCCTTCGCCCGCAACGGCTCGCCGGAGATCCAGATCGAGGCGATCGCGGGGGATGCCGCACCGACTGAGCGTCAGGGCCGTTCGGCTGGTCCCGGTGGCCCGAAGGGCTACGCGAGCCCCCGCGCCGGCAAGCATCAGCGCAAGGCCGAGCAGTCCGGCCCGCGTCCCGAGCACAAGCCGGGCCGCCATACGGGCCGCGGCTGAGGCCGAAGCGTCCGCCGGCGCTGGCTTGCGGATTTACACGTCTCGC